>JBBSOS010000249.1:0-4489 GCA_038259505.1 Candidatus Limnocylindrales bacterium
ACCATCTGCGTCCAGTCGGGCACCACCACGGAGCTCAACCTGACGGACCAGTTCCGCGCCAAGGGCATCGACTTCACACCACTCGTGTTCGCCGATATCGATGCCACATATCAGGCCTACCAGGACGGCCGATGCGACGCGGTCACCAGCGACCGGTCGCAGTTGGCCTCGCGACGGACCCCCATGCCCGATCCCTCGGCCCACGTCCTGCTGGATGCCGTGCTGTCCAAGGAGCCACTCGGCCCCGAGGTCCCGCTGGGCGACGACCAGTGGTTCAACATCGTCAAGTGGACCGTGTTCGCGACCATCGAAGCCGAGGAGCTGGGCATCACCCAGGACAACGTCGACTCGATGACGACCAGCACCAACCCGGTCGTGACCCGCCTGCTGGGCGCAGAGGGCGGCCTCGCGTCCTATCTCTCGCTCGATGATGGCTGGGTCGTGAACGTGATCAAGGCCGTGGGCAACTACGGCGAGATCTACGACCGCAACCTGGGCCCCGGCACGCCGTTCGACATCCCACGTGGCCTCAACGACCTGTGGACCAATGGCGGCCTGCTGTACGCGCCACCCTATCGCTGAGCACAGGACATCCGTCGTTCATCCGGCGCCGGGACGATCGTTGAGGTCGTCCCGGCGCCCATGCGTCACGGGGGTGCGCTGACGGCGCCGTGACGCTGACGACTCCGTGACCACGCCCCGATCCTCGCCCACGGCGTCTGCCCGGGTCGCGCCTTGGCGTGACGCCCGCCTCCTGGGCATCGCGACCCAGATCGTGGTGGCCGTGGTCGTGGTGGCCGTGGTCGCGATCCTCGCGACCGATCTCGCCAGCAACATGGCCCAACGACGCCTCAGCTTCGACCTGGACTTCCTGCGACACACCGCTGGATTCGAGATCGGCGAGTCCGTCATCCCCTACGCGCCCACGGACAGTTACGGCCAGGCCATCCTCATCGGCGCACTCAACACCCTCGTGGTCAGCGTCGTGGGCATCGTCCTCGCCACGGCCCTTGGCCTGGTCGTGGGCATCGCCCGGATGTCCGGCAACCTGCTCGTCAACCGGCTCGCGTCGGGCTACGTGGAGCTGTTCCGCAACACGCCTCTGCTGGTGCAGCTGTTCGTCATCTATTTTGCGGTCTTCCTGCGCCTGCCGCCGGTCGCCCGGTCCCTGTCGCTTCCGGGACCGATGTACCTCAACCAGCGGGGCGTCTTCGTGCCCCGACCCATCCCCACCGAGACGTTCCCGACGTTCCTCGTGGCACTGGCCGTCGGCATCGTCGGCGCGGCCGTCATCTGGTGGCTGGGCAGCCGGCGTGCGGCGGCTGGCACGCCCATCCGCGGCATCGGCTGGCTGGGCTTGGCGGTCCTCGTCCTCGTGCCGCTGGGCGCGTGGCTGGCGTCGAGTGTCAACCCCCTGGTCCTCGACGAGCCAGTGGTGGGCCGCTTCAACCTGCGCGGCGGCCTGTCGCTGTCATCGGAGTTCAGCGCCCTGGTGCTGGGCCTGGTGCTGTACACGGCTGCGTTCATCGCCGAGGTCGTCCGGGGCGGCATCCAGTCGGTGCCCCATGGACAGCTCGAGGCCGCGCGTGCGATCGGCCTCTCCGATGGGCAGGTGCTGCGGCTCGTCGTCCTGCCGCAGGCACTCCGGGTCATCATCCCGCCCCTCACCAGCCAGTACCTGAACCTGGCCAAGAACTCCAGCCTCGCCATCGCGATCGGCTATCCCGACCTGTTCAACGTGAGCACGACCGTGGCCAACCAGACGGGTCAGCCCGTGGCCATCATCACCCTGGTCATGGGCATCTACCTCGCGGTCAGCCTCGTCACCTCCATGATCATGAACCTCTACAACCGCCGCGTCCAGATCAGGGAGCGGTAGCCATGGTCCACCGATGAGCGTCCAGCGATGAGCGTCCAGCGACCGGGTGCCCCGGGCCGCGGCAGCGTCCTCGCGCCGCCCGACATGTCCATCAGCCGACGGGCCTGGCTGCGCCGAAACTTGTTCCGCTCCTGGCGCGATGCCCTGGTCACCATCGTCCTGGGCGCGGTCCTGCTCTGGCTTGCCGTGCAGTTGCTCACCTGGGCCCTGACGACGGCGCGCTGGGGTGTCATCACCGACAACCTGCGCCTCTTCCTCATCGGTCTCTACCCCACCGAGGAGGCATGGCGCGTCTGGCTGAGCCTCGCGATGCTGTCCGTGCTCACGGGTATCACCGCGGGTCTCCGGGGTGGCTACGCCCGAAACCCTGCGATGTGGCTGGCGGCCGGGCAGGCGACGGTGGCGCTCCTGGCGATCCCTTCGCCCATGGGCCCTGTGGCGGTCGTGGCCATGGCCGCCAATGCCGTCATCGTCCTGCTCACCTACTTCGTCGGACGATATCTCGCGGCACACGACCGAGCGATCCCCACACGACTCATCAATGCCGGATGGGCGCTGTCACTGCCCATCACGTTCGCCCTGCTGCTGGGGGTGGGCATCGACCCGCTGCCCTCGGTCGACTTCGACCGCTGGGGCGGTCTGCTGCTGACGTTCCTGCTGGCGTCGGTCTCGATCGTGCTCTCGTTCCCGGTGGGCGTCCTGCTGGCCGTGGGTCGTCGCAGCAAGCTGCCCGTGGTCCGGATCCTGTGCACCAGCTTCATCGAGGTCGTCCGGGGCGTCCCGCTCGTGAGCATCATCTTCCTCGCGGACCTCATCCTGCCCCTGTTCCTGCCCGGCGACGTGCGCCTGGACCGGGTGCTGCGTGCGATGGGTGGCCTGACACTGTTCACCGCGGCCTATGTCGCGGAGAACGTCCGCGGCGGTCTGCAGGCCGTCCCTCGGGGGCAGGTCGAGGCGGCCCAGGCCATCGGGCTCGGTCCCTTCCAGATCAACCGCTTCATCGTCCTGCCACAGGCGTTGCGGGCCGTGATCCCCGCCAACGTCGGGCTGTTCATCAGCCTCCTCAAGGACACCACCCTCGTCGTCATCGTGGGCCTCCTGGAACTCCTGGGGATCGGCAAGGCGGTCCTCGCCCAGCCTGCCTGGCTGGGCACCCAGTTCGAGGTCTACGGTTTCGTCGCGATGGTGTTCTTCGTGCTCAGCTACACCATGTCCCATGCCTCGTACCGGCTGGAAGCCACGCTGGGCGTGGGCCGCCGATGACCAGGGAGGATCCCGATACCGACATGACCGATCCACAGCCAGACCGCAGTGGCTCAGTGCCTCCGGGGGCGGTCGTGCCTGCTCACGCCACAGTCCCCGAGCCACCCGAGGCTGACAGCGACGCGAAGCCGATGATCGTGTGCGAGGACGTCCACAAGTGGTACGGCGACCTCCATGTGCTGCGAGGTATCGACCTGACCGTGGCGCCCAGCGAGGTCCTGGTCATCTTCGGCCCGTCGGGGTCGGGCAAGTCGACGTTCATCCGCACGCTCAATCGCCTGGAGGAACACCAGCGAGGGCGCATCATCGTGGACGGCATCGAGCTGTCCCGCGACGTGCGCAATGTGACTGCCATCCGGCGCGAGGTCGGCATGGTCTTCCAGCAGTTCAACCTGTTCCCGCACCTGACGGTGCTCCAGAACGTGACCCTGGGACCGATCCGGGTCCGGCACACCCGGCGGGCGAAGGCCGACGCCGCGGGCATGGAGCTGCTCGAACGAGTCGGCATCCCGGAACAGGCGGCCAAGTACCCGCTGCAACTGTCAGGTGGCCAGCAACAGCGGGTAGCCATCGCTCGGGCGCTCGCCATGCAGCCGCGGGTGATGCTGTTCGACGAACCGACGTCCGCCCTGGATCCGGAGATGATCAGTGAGGTCCTCGATGTGATGCAGGAGCTCGCCAAGTCCGGCATGACCATGCTCTGCGTGACCCATGAGATGGGCTTCGCCCGGCATGTCGCCGATCGCCTCGTGTTCATGGACCAGGGCCTCATCGTGGAACAGGGTCCGCCGAGCCAGATCTTCGAGGCGCCCCAGGAGGAACGCACCAAGGAGTTCCTGGAGCAGATCCTGCACTGAGCGACGCCGGGTGGGCAGCTGTGCCGACGCGGGGCGGCAGCTCCGGAGCGCTGCTGAACGCCTATGGCGGGGGCGGCAGTAATGACGCCGGGTGGTCAGCGCAGGCGGCGGCCGTCCGCTCCAGGGAATCGCTTCAGGGCAGGTTCGCGTCCTGCACCAGGCTCGCGTCCCGCGGCACCAGCCGTCCCGCGGCACGGGCGGGCAGGACAACGAACGCGGAGCCACGTGGTCCCGGACCGGCTCGTTCGCCATGCCGCCCGGCTGGCGGGTCGATCGGACGCAGAAGACCGGGTATCACCGGTTCCACGGATGCTCGTTGGCGTCCTCGCCCTCCCAGCGGGACTCGGCACCTGGGCGGCGCCCGCAGGCGCCGGCCAGTGACCTCAGTGTCAGCGCTCAGCGTGTCGCGGTCAGCGTTCCGGGCGGGGCGCGAGGGCGAGGCCCAGCTCGGCGAGTTGAGCTGCCTCTACTGGGGAGGGCGCGTCGAGCA
>JBBSOS010000250.1:0-4469 GCA_038259505.1 Candidatus Limnocylindrales bacterium
GGTTCTTGAGCGTATCGAGCAGGATGCGGGCGGGGGCGGCAATGCGGCCGCTTTCGCGGGCTTCCACGGGCAGCTCGGTCATCATGCTCGTCTCCAGGTCGGAGGCCGTAATCGTCAGCTTGCCATCCTCGATTTCGAAGAGAAAGTTCTCCAGAATGGGCACCACGGGGTTGTTCGTAACCACGCCGTTGATGCTCTGGAGCTGCTGGACGATTTGGGGACCGATGAATAGGAAGACGCCGATCAGCAGCACCGGCAACAGCGCCGACAGGAGGATGCCCAGCCACGCACCATCATTGGCTGGCTCGGCGGTCAGGGCCGGCGTGGTCCCACACCCGGACGAGGCGTCGCACCAGGCGGCGATATCCACGGACACCTGGGTCAGGGCGCTCGGGACGCGGACCGAGACCTCGTCCGGCTTGGTCGAGGGTGGCGTCACTGTGGTGAGCGTGACATCGAGGATGTCACCCGACTGCACGACCTTTGCGACCTCGCCAGCTGCGACGTGCTGCTGCAGGCTCTGGGGTACCCCTGACTGGGAGATGCCGCTGTACGGGATCTCGACCTGGGGTGGTTTCTGGAACAGGAACATGTACAGCAGCGCAGCGGTACCGACGACGAGCACGAGCGTCAGCAACCCGTTGCGTAGGAAACGACTGTTCAAGGGGGAGGTGCCTCCGGGCTGGAAAAACCGCCTCGCGTGGTCGGCGGGGCACCGATATTAGCATCCGGCCCCTCGGGCTCCTGCGGGCGGCGCCTTACAACGTCAACCGCGACTGTGCCCGGGCGCACCGGCAGCCCGGATCGTGCTCAGTCCAACCGGAATGGCGGATACGGACCCGACATCAGGGACGCGTAAGCGAGGACGCGCGCGTACCAGCGAAGGTAGCCCCCGACGACGGTGTACACCAGGCTCGCCTGGCGCCCGTTGATGAGCACCGGCAGCCATGCGAACAGGACCAGGAACCAGACCAGGATGCCCAGCAAGCCGAGCACGATGAAATGCGGGATGAGGATGATGACGCGGATGACGATGCCCACGATGGGGATCCCCCAGAAGCGCCCCACGGGCCGGTCCTCGTCGATGTGGACCCGGACGTGCTGGTCGTCGGCAGGAGCGCCCGTGAATGGCGGATAGGTGCCGGACAGGAGCAACAGCCAACTGGCCGCCCGCATATACCAGCGCAGGAAGCCGCCCACGATGGCGTAGCCCCAGCTGGGGTAGTTGCCACTGAACAGCACCGGGATCCAGGTGACGAGGGTCAGCAGCCATGCCGCGATGCCCAGGAAGAACAGCACGAACGCGTGCGGGATGAAGAGCAGGTACCGCACGAGGTGGCCGATGACCGGGATGCCCCAGTATCGACCGATACGGGCTTCCGGGGTGAACCGAACGTCGATCGGGTAGTCGCCGGTCGTGACGGAATCGTTGCCGCCCCAGCCCACCTGGGGTACCGGCGCCCACTGGTTGGCAGCCGGCGCTGGCGCCCACTGGTTGGTCGTTGGCTGGGCAGGCCATTGAGTGGCCGCCGGCTGCTGGCCCCACTGGCCGGCCTGGGGTTGTCCGGCCGTCGGCTGGCCGGCCTGCGGCTGGCTCCACTGACCGGACTGGCCTGCTTGCGGCTGGCCCCACTGACCCGGCTGCGGCTGTTGACCCCACTGGCCGGACTGGGGTTGTCCGACGGGCGGCTGTCCGGGCTGTGGTTGGCCGCTCGGTCGTGGAGGCCACTGCCCGGGCTGCGGTAGCTGGGCCCACTGACCGCTGGGCTGCTGGCCCGTACCGGGCGCCGGCCACGCTGCCTGGGGCTGCGCTGAACCCGGAGCCTGCGGCTGGCCGGGGGCCGGCGACTGGGGCTGCGCTGAACCAGGAGTCGGCGGCTGGGCCGGACCTGGAGCCTGCGCCTGGGGCCATTGACCCGGCGCCGGTTGCGCCCATTGATTCGGGGCCGGCTGGGGCCACTGGGATGGGGCAGCTTGCTGCCATTGGCCCCCGGATGGGGGCCCCGCGGCAGGACGGCCGCCGGCGGGTGTGTCGTTCGGTCCACCTGGCCAGGGCTGGCCAGGACCGGATGGCGGCGGGTTCGAGGCCACGGCGGTGCTCCACTCTGGATTGGTAGCGGGGGGGAGATTTGAACTCCCGACCAACGGCTTATGAGTCCGCTGCTCTGCCACTGAGCTACCCCGCCGCGGCCGCCAAGGATAGCGGTTGCGGTGATCGGTGGCATGGACGGCTGCCACCCCTGGCACGGCGCCTTCGTGCCCTCCTCCAACGGGGACGTGTCAGACTCTGCCGATGCGACCCATGGGAACCATCGTCGATGTCCTCCGTTGGCGCGTGGGCATGACACGCTCGGGCTACGTCCTGCGGCTTCGTGGGCTGCTGTCCGCGCTCATCATGCTCGGTGGGGTCGGGATCGCTCTGGGCTACGGGATCATCAGTCGCCTCGCGCAACCCGGCGATGACGAGGATGAGGCTGGGACCCGGCCCGTCGCCGAGTGACCCAGCCTGGGCCCGGGCATCCGTGGGGGTTGTCCGCCCCGCACTCGAGCGGATCCTCGGGTCGACGTCTCGCCCCGATGCCCATCTCGAGCCTGTTCGAGATCGGGGCCCGCGTCCTCCGGCGGCATGCCCCGTGGCTGGTCGCCATCGCCGTCATGATCCAACTCCCGGGTGCCCTCCTCGATGCCGTGGCCCAGCAACGCCTGGCATCGTCCATCGCTCCGATCGTCGTCGGCCTTGATACCGACGCGCCCCGGATCCTGACACCGACCGACGCACAGACGTCGGACATCCTGGGTGCCATGGCGCTCGTCCTGGGCGCGATGCTGATATCGATGGTGCTGGGCGCTATCGCCGCGGTTGCCTACGCGACCGTAGTCCAGCGCGACTATCACGCGATCACGACCAGCCTCCGTGAGGTGCTGGCCCTGGCGCTCCAGCGTGGCTTCCCGGCCATCGGGGCCGCCATCCTCGCGGCCCTCACCGTGCTCGGCGTGGTCGCCATCACGGTCCTCATCATCACCGTCGCTGTCCTGCTGCTGCCAGGCGAAGGCACCGGTGGCCCGGGCGTGTTCCTCGCCCTCGTGGCGGCGGTCGGTGGTGTCGCCATGGCCCTCACCCTCGTCGTCCGGTTGTGCCTCGCGACCATCGTCGTGGCCATCGAGGGCTCAGGCCCGGTCGCGGCGATCCGCCGCAGCTGGCACCTCACAGGACGCAACACCTGGCGGACATTCGCGGTGCTGGCCATCCTCGCCTTCGTCGTCTCGATCCTCGCATCGCTGCTGTCACAGGTGCTGGGTCTCACCATCTCCGACACCATCGGCGTCAGGCTGGGCATCCAGGGCACGGTCGAGGCAGTCATCGCGGCGGCCATCTCGGTCCTGTTCGCGCCCGTGGCAGTCGTCGTCCAGACGGTGCTCTACTTCGACCTACGGGTCCGGCGCGACGCCTGGGACCTGCCTGCTCCCGATCCGGGTATCGAGACCTGAGCCGGCCCTATCGTTCGAACAGCAACTCCATCACCGTATCGAGCGGATCGGTGCTCGTCGAGGATGCGGGCGTGCTGCCGAGCGGCACGATGGCATCGGGCGGCGGGGCGCCGGCCTGGAGCGCGAACTGTCGTTCCTTGCCTCGGCCGTACCCGAACGATCGTGCCGTGAACCCGAGGAAGGCCGGCGTCTGGGCGAAGTCGACCTCGCGTCGGCCCGCCTCCACCTGGGCCGCGACCCGGTCATTGGTGGCCTGAGCCTCCCGCTCCGCTGCGCGGGACGCGATGGCGTCCGACATGGCGCCGGCCAGTACAGCGGCCACGACGACACCCGCCGTGAGCGCGCTCGCCACGAGCGCCAGGCGCCGCCCGCGCGATGCCCTCCAACTGACGGCCGACGTCGTGCCTGGCACTGGCCCGGTGTCACGCGTGACCGATGCCGGGGGCCCGGCCAGACGCTGCGTCGTGCCGGTGGCAGCAGCCGTCTGGGGCACGGCGGTCGGGCGTGACATCGCACGGCAGCGTATCCGCGCCCGGAAGCCGTGTCAAACCGGTGTACTCGTCCGGCTTGATCGCGTGCCGCGTCCGCGGTGAGCCCATCGGGCGCCTGCGGTCAGCGAACGGTGCGGATGCCACCCAAACAGAACGAATGGTCGGTATGATGATGGCAACCAGCTCGCAGCCGTGCATGAGGAGATCGATGCGTATCCATCAGCCGCAGTCCACGGCCGCTGTCCTGGAGACGTTGCTCGCGAGTCCCGAGATCGCACAGTCCGTGACGGCACATCGCGTGCTCCCCGCCCGGCCCGCCGACAGCCTGCCGATCCCCGGCTGGCTCGACCCTCGACTGTCGGACGCTCTCCGCTCCCGCGGCATGGGGTCACTGTACCGCCACCAGGTGGAGGCGATGGCAGCCCTCAGGGATGGCCAGGACATCCTGGTGGCGACGCCGACCGCTTCCGGCAAGTCGCTGTGCTATCA
>JBBSOS010000251.1:0-4452 GCA_038259505.1 Candidatus Limnocylindrales bacterium
CCCGATCCCGCCGGCCTGGCCAGCCAGCTGGGTCTCATCCAGGTGGGTCCCGATACCGCGACCGTGGTCATCGCCGCGCCGTTCGATCCGGTATTGCTGACCGGTGGTGCGCTCGTGGGCGGCATCCGGCATGTCAGCATCGGCAGGGCGCTGGTCGATCTGCTGACGCTGCCCGACGACGGACCCGCCGAGGCGGTCCGGATCATGGACCACCTGGCACTGACGGATCCTGCCTGGGCGTAGGCCGCGCCGTGGCGCCCGGCGCCCGGCGCCTACGGCACTCTGCGGCGACCCCCTCGGAAGCATGCATCGCACTGCGGCCGACCCGGGATGGTGGGCTTGCCACACGTCTCGCACTGACCATACCGATTGCTGCTGAT
The DNA here is from genome assembly GCA_038259505.1 of Candidatus Limnocylindrales bacterium. Taxonomy (GTDB): domain Bacteria; phylum Chloroflexota; class Limnocylindria; order Limnocylindrales; family CSP1-4; genus JAFMJV01. The sequence goes on from JBBSOS010000251.1 coordinate 381, forward strand.
CTCCTCAGCGAGCGCCCGCCCGACGGCGTCAGCTGCCGCCGACTCGAGGTGGTCCGCATCCGCTGCAGTGATGCCACCTGCCCCCGGCCATCGACGGGTGAACCATCGCAGCATCGATGCCAGGCCGGCGATCCCCTCTGCGACGCCCGCCGGCGCCATGCTCAGGCCACCAACCAGGACGAGGTCGCGCAACGATGCATCGCCCGCGACGGCAGCAGCGAGCCGGGCCAGCAGTTCGCCCTGCTCGTCCGCATCCAGCGGCGCCAATGCGAACGCCCAGGCATCGGGCGGGGAGAGCTGGCGGAGCGTCCCCGCGCCCAGCGCCGACAATCGCCGCACCATGGGCTGCACGTCCGCGATCCTGATCCAGCCCCCGACCTCCGCTGTCACGAGCCCTCGCGCGATGGACTCCCAGCGCATCAACAGCATCGGCCAGCGCTGTGGCGGTTGGCCGGCAACGTCCTCGAACACGGGTCCCAGGATGACGCTCTTCAGATGCCGGAAGGAGGGCAACCCGTCGTTGGTGGCGTACCGAGGGCGCAGACCCGCTTCGATGATCGCGGCTCGCGGCTCGGCCCACCGATGACCCGCGAGGATGCCGACCTCGCCGGCGTCGTGCATGCCATACCGGCCAGCACGACCAGCGACCTGGGCAACCTCCCACGGCTCGATGTCCGATCGCTCGGTGCCATTCCACTTGCGCGACTCCGCGAACAGGATCGTCCGGATCGGCAGGTTCAGGCCGTGGCCCAGGACCTCCGTGGCGCACAGGACGTCCAGCTCGCCAGCGCGGAACCGTGCTGCCTGGCGTCGGCGTTCGGCCGCGGGCATCGCTCCGTACAGGACGCCGACGCGTCCCGGGTGCGTCCGCGACAGCTCCCGAGCGAGTGCCAGGACCGCCTTGCGCGAGAAGGCGATGACCGCGGTACCCGGACTGACCCGGGCCATGGGCACTGGGCCGATGAATGACAACGGGGCGAGCCGTTCGTATGCCCGGACCTCGAGCGCGGGGAACGCGGCGCGCAGCGCCGGCAGGATGTCCGCGGAGCCGACCAGGTGCAGCTCCTCGCAGGGGAGTGTCAGGAGCGCCCGGGTCCACGCGGAGCCTCGCTCCCGGTCCGCGAGCCAGTGGATCTCATCGATGACCACGACGTCCCGGGGCACCAGCAGCTCTGTGGTACAGGCAACGAAGGGTGCCTCGGGCGCGATGCGCTCCTCGCCCGTGCGCAGCCCGACCCGATCCGCACCCAGCCTGGCGCTGAGTCCCTCGTAGACCTCCTGGGCCATCAGTCGGAGCGGACCCCCGTACGCGCCCGATCGTGCACTGGCCAGGATGTCCAGCGCCGCGTGGGTCTTGCCGGAGTTCGTGGGGCCCAGGTGGGCCACGATGCGCTGCCGGTCGGGGACCGAGGCCAGCATCGACCGAAGGGGTGCCGCCACCGCCTCGCGTTCGCGAGCGTTCACCCGATCCTTCATGGGGCGGGCGCGCGGCAGGCCTTCCGGGCCGGTCCGACGACCCTTGGTGACGACATGGCGCCGACGTCTGGGCCAACCGGTCGTCTTGCTCACCGTGACCATCCTAGTCGGTGCCTCGGCGTTGTCGGCCTCCGCATGCCGACACGGTCCACGGCCTTTCCCGTTGACATGCAAGTCAGGACTTGCCTATCATCGCGGCATGGACGGCGACGTCTATCTCGCGCTCGCCGACGCGACCCGTCGAGCGATCCTCGATGAGTTGACGGACCGGAATGGCCAGTCACTGTTCGAGATCTGTGCTCGGCTGGCCATGCGACATGGACTGGGGTCATCGCGCCAGGCGATCACCCAGCATCTGGACGTCCTGGCCGAAGCCGGGCTCGTACGCGTCGAGCGCCAGGGCCGCTACCGACTCCACTACCTCGACACGCGTCCCCTGTCGGTAATCGCCGAACGATGGCCCATCGACCCATGAAGGAGTATCCATGCCGACCATGACACTGACCAGCGTCTTCGTGGACGACCAGGACGTGGCCCTCGACTTCTACACCCGGGTGCTTGGCTTCGAGCCCGCGCTGGACGTCCCGATGGGCGAGCACCGGTGGATCACGGTCGTATCGAGCGAGCATCCGGACGGGACCCAGCTCGTCCTGGAGCCCAGCGCGCACCCGGCCGTCGGACCCTTCAGGTCGGCCCTCGTGGCGGATGGGATCCCGTTCGCCTCGTTCGGCGTGTCCGATGTGCGCGCGGAGACCGAGCGACTCATCGCCGCGGGCGTGACGTTCACCCAGCCGCCGGTGACCATGGGGCCGATGACCACCGCGGTGTTCGACGACACCTGCGGCAACCTCATCCAGATCACCAGCCCAGCACCCACGGAGGATATCGCGTGAGTACAACCGTTCCCGCCCAGGCCGAGGCTCCGCCAACTGGTCGCTCTGCCGGCCGGGTCGCCCTTGTCACCGGCGCATCCCGGGGTATCGGGAGGGCGATCTGCGAGCGTCTGGCCGCCGACGGAGCAGCAGTGGCCGTCAACTACGCCGCGGACCGGCGTGCGAACGATGCGGCCGCGGTCGTGGCGACCATCGAGGGGACGGGGGGTCGGGCCATCGCGGTCCAGGGCGATGTCGCCGACGCTGCCCAGGTGGAGCGCATGGTGCAGGAGACCGTGGCTGCGCTCGGGCCAGTGACCATCCTCGTGAACAACGCGGCCATCACCCGCGTCCATGGACCATGGACGGACATCGACGAGGCGGGCTGGGACGATGTCATGGACACCAATGCGAAGGGCATGTACCTCTGCTGTCGTGCGGTCCATCCGCATATGGTCCAGGCAGGCTGGGGTCGCATCGTCAACATCGCGTCGGTGACATTCCTCACCGGGCAGGCCAATCTCGCGCACTACGTCGCATCGAAGGGGGCGATGATCGGCTTCACGCGATCCCTGGCACGCTCGGTCGGTCCGGAGGGCATCACCGTCAACAGCGTCAGTCCGGGCGCCATCACCACCGAGACAGAGCTGGACCTCACGCAGGCACCCGGCGAACGAGAACGCCTGGCGGCCGATATGGCACGACTCCAGTCGGTGCCCCGACGGGGGATGCCCGCCGACATCGCGGGGGCGGTGTCGTTCCTCGTCAGCGACGACGCGTCGTTCATCTCGGGCCAACTGCTCAACGTCGATGGCGGCTGGGCGATGCACTGAGGTTGACCGCGGCACGAAGCAGTTCCGCCAGTTCCCGCTCGTAGATGGGGCGCCACTGGCGCACGGGGAACGGGAGCGTGATGAGCGGGACGTCCTTCTCGGCACGTGCCATCGCCTGCCTGATCGGCTCCTCGATGTCGCGCTTGATCGCCACCACCTGATCTGGGTCGACCTCCCGAAGCAGGTCGGCGAGCGGCTGGAGGCCCCGTTCGACCGCTTCACGCCGAGCCACATCCGTCAGTTGGTTCACGGGCTCATCGGCGATGTCGACGAGCCAGTACCCGCGATCGCGGAACCACGGCAGGAACGATGCTCCGTCCGGAACCGTGTCGGGGCCCAGGGCAGATGCGAACGCCGCCCGGGTCGCACGGAAGAGGTTCGAGTTCGCGAGATAGAAATGTGTCCCGCCTGCAGGGGATGACTCACCAATGAAGAGCATCCGGACCGTCGAGGGCCGGAACCGTTCGCGGAGCCTTGGGATGTCCTTGGTTGGGGTGAGAGGCTGGTCACTTGCGTACGGGGGCGACGTCTCGGCGACTCGTCTCGACACTGGATCTGTGCCGACTTCGCGCAGGTCGTCCGGGTCGAGCTCATACGGGATCCCGGCTTGGTGCACCGCGTCCAGCATCTCGTACAGTGAGACGCGGGCACCACGAGCCGCCGTCCATGCGCTCGAGTGGCCAGAGGCATAGTCCCGGATCGCCCGGTCCATCCGCGCTCGATCGATGCCGTCAGTCAGGATCCTTCGAGCGACCTCTGTCCGGTCGACGTGCGCATCCTGCGCCAGGTCGTCCAGCGCATCGACCAGTTCGCGCTCAAGTCGAAGATTGACCTGCTGTCGATCGATCATGACGTCCTTTCCCCGATCCGTTGCACCAGTGCCTCGACATC
>JBBSOS010000252.1:0-4423 GCA_038259505.1 Candidatus Limnocylindrales bacterium
CTCGCCGAGGGCGCGTGCCGGGCATTCGACAGCCGCTTCGGCGTGGCGGTGACCGGCATCGCGGGTCCTTCCGGTGGCACACCCGGCAAACCCGTCGGCCTCGTGTTCGTCGCCGTCAGCGGCCCGGACGGGACCATCGTCGAGCGCCATGAGTGGGATGGCGATCGCTCCGACAACAAGCGCGCCAGCGCTTACGCTGCGCTGCGGCTGCTGCTCGACCGACTCGCCCTGTGACGCGGACGGCCGCCGATGTGGGCGCCGGCCTGGCGCCAGCACGGGCGGCCCGTCCGATCACCCCCGGCGAGCGCATCCATGTCCTGGGCGCCGGGGGGGCTGGTGCCTCGGCCGCGACCTGGCTGGCATGGCGCGCAGGTGCCCGGGTGAGTGGCTGCGATGCGGGCGGCAGCTCGCCGTACACCGCGGCCATCGAGGCGGCCGGGATCCCGTTCGCGCTGATGCACGACCCGGGCCACGTCGTCGATGGGCATGGGTCGCTGGTCGACCGGGTCGCCGCGACCAAGGCACTGACCTCGGTCGCGCCCGACCATCCGGAGCTGGCCGCGGCACGAGCGCACGGCCTCGAGCCTGAGCCCTGGCAGCAGCTCGTCGCGGATATCGTCGCGACGCACGGCGGCAGGCTGGTGTGTGTCGCGGGCACCCACGGCAAGTCCACGGTATCGGGCTGGCTGGTCCATGTGCTCGTGGCCGCGGGACTCGATCCGGCGGCGTTCGTGGGCGCGTTGCTGCCACCGGTCATCACCGATGGACCGCCGGCGACATCCCGGTGGGGGACTGGCCCCGTCTTCGTGGTGGAGGCGGACGAGTATGCGGGCAATTTCGATGCATATCGTCCCGACGTTGCGGTCGTGCTCAACGCCGAATGGGACCATCCAGACGTGTTCCCGGACGGTGACGCGGTGCTGGATGCGTTCGAGACATGGCTGCGCGCTCCAGGTGCCGCGACGCGCATCCTGGTCGCCAACGTCTCCGACGCCGGTGTGCGGTCCCTTGTCGGGCGGCTCGATGGCTGGCCCGGTCGACTGGTGCGCGTGGGACTGGTGGGGGAGGATGGGGCCAGCTGGGCCCATGACGCCGACGGGGCCGCCCCTCCTGGGCTCGACATCCTGGGTCGGGCGGACGCCGGGGGCGACCTGACGCTCGACATCGGCGGTCGGACCGTCACGTGTCGCCTGCGGCTGGCCGGTCGTCACAATGCCGCGAATGCGCTGTGCGTCGCTGGTGCGGCCATGGTCCTGGGGCTCGACGCCACGACCATAGCCGAGGGCGTCGCCAGCTTCGACGGGGTGGGCCGTCGGCTGGAGGTCAAGGGCGAACCCCGGGGGATCCTCGTCCTGGACGACTACGGCCATCACCCGACGGCCATCGCGGCCACGCTGGCTGCTGTTCGGCAGGCGCATCCGGGTCGGCCGGTGTGGGCGGTCTACGAACCGCTGACGTATCACCGGACCGCGGCGATGCTTGCGGCGTTCGCCGATGTCTTGGCGACCGCCGACCGCGCGGTCATCGCGCAGATCTGGGCAGGCCGTGACCCGGACACCACCATCACCAGCGCCGCGGCGCTGGCGGACGCGATCAGCCGACGCTCGAGCGTGCCGGCGGTGGCTCCGGGCTCCGTTGAGGCCACGGCAGATTGGCTTGCGGAACGGGTGCGGCCGCCGGATGTGGTGCTGGTCATGGGCGGCGGCCGTTCCTACGTCATCGCCGACCGCCTGGTTGCGACGCTCAGCCGGGGGGAGGGCACGGCATCCGACTGGTAGGATGGGTGTGATGCCCAACCTGACGCCCGGCGACGGGCACGACCTGCTTGCGCGGCTGAAGTCCGCCTGGGAACGGCGTGATGTCGACGCGATCGTCGACCTCTACCGCGAGGATGCCGAGTTCCGACCGGACCCATTCGAGCCGGCTCTCGTCGGCGACCTTGCCATCCGCGACTACTGGACCACGGCCGCCGCGACGCTCGCCCATGTCGAGTTCGATGCGGAGCGCGTCTGGGTCAGCGGCACCACCGTGCTGGCGAGCTGGCAGGGTGCCGTGACCCGGCGGGGGACGGCGGAGCGACTCCGGCAGCGCGGCTTCATGACCATCGAGCTGGACGACCAGGGCGCTGTGGCCCGCATGCGGGAGTGGATCGTGTCGCGCCAGGTCGGGGTGGACGCGACGTTCGAGCCAGAGCCAGGCCCAGGAGGGACAGATGGCGACTGATGCGTCGTTCGACGTTGTGAGTGAGTTCGACCGCCAGGAGTTGGTGAACGCCCTGGACCAGGTCCGGCGCGAGGTCGCGAGCCGCTACGACTTCAAGGGTGCGACCGCCGACGTCGACCTGAACAAGGATGACGTCACATTGACGGTCGACTCCGAACTCCGGGCGCACGCCCTGCGCGAGCTCATCGAATCGAAGGCGATCAAGCGCGGCCTGTCGCTCAAGGTGTTCGACTGGGAAGCCGTGCTGCCGGTCGGCGGCAACCTGCTCAAGCAGAAGGTCGTCCTCCGCAAGGGTCTGCCCGTCGAGGTCGCCAAGACCATCAGCAAGCTGCTGCGCGACGAGTTCCCCAAAGTCAAGGGCCAGATCCAGGGCGATGCGGTTCGGGTCACTGCCAAGAGCCGCGATGAGCTCCAGCGTGTCATCGCGCGATTGAAGGACGAGGGGGAGGGGTACCCCGTCGCCCTCCAGTTCATCAACTATCGCTGAGGTGGACGATGGCGACGAGTCGCGTGGGACGGATGTTCCTGGCGGTGGTGGCGAGCCTCATCATCCTGTCACTCATCTGGACGTCGGTGACCCTGCGCTGATATCGGAGGAGCCGCCCCAGTCGATCGCCGAACCAGGGCTCGCGGACGACCCGGAGCCCGCCGCGGCAGTGCCCGGGCCAGCCGACCAGGGAGTGCCCGGGCCACCGGTCGGGGAGGCGCCGGAGACCGTGGGAGAGGCGCTCGGCGCGGCCTTCGACGGACGGGAGATTCCCGGTCCGCACGACTCGTCGGCAACTCCGACCGTGCAGCGGACCGTCGCACGAGTGGTCGCCGAGCGCCTCGCAGCCGCGGGCGCCAGCCTGGCCTTCACGGTGCCCGGTGAGAGCTTCCTGCCGCTGCTCGAGGCGCTGCCGGCGGCGGGAGTCCGCGTGGTCGCGACCAGACACGAGGGCGGCGCATCCTTCATGGCCGCCGCCGCCGCCCAACTGACGGGCAAGCCCCAGATCGTGCTCGCCACCCGGACCGTGGGCGCGGCCAATGCGGCGATCGGCATCCACGCTGCGCGCCAGGACTCGTCGCCGCTGGTGGCCCTGATCGGTGGGGTCCGACGCGAGCAGCGCGGCCGCGAGGCGTTCCAGGAGTCGGACCTCGCCGCCGGGATCGGGTCGCTCGCAAGCTGGTCGGTCGAGCTTGAGCGACCGGGCGACACGCCGCGTGTCATGAGCGAGGCCATCCGCCACCTCACCACGGGCCGCCCGGGTCCGATCCTGCTGGCATTGCCAGAGGACCTGCTCGACATGCGCGTCGGCGACCGCGAAGGACCGCCGCCGCAGGCGTCAAGTGGCACGACACCCGATCGCGTCGCGGTGCGCCAGATCCTCCAGTGGCTCGCGGCGTCGCGTCGCGGCGTCATCGTCGCTGGCGGGGGCGTCATCCGGGCGCGGGCCAGCAAGCGGTTGACGCTGCTCGCCGAGGCACTCGCGATACCCGTCATCTCGTCCTGGCGTCGGCCGGATGTGGTGTCCAACGATCATCCGGGCTACCTGGGCATGACCGGCTACTGGGCGCCCCAGGTCGTTCGCCAGCGGCTGGAGTCCGCGGACATGATCCTCGTGCTCGGTGCGCGGATGTCCGAGGTCGCGACCTTCGGCTACCGCGTGCCCCGGCCAGGGACCCGTTGGGCACAGGTCGACCTGGAGCCGCGACGCGAGCACCACGGCCTGTCGGCGCCGGACCTCGCGGTCACTTCGGACGTCGCACGTTTCCTGGACGTCGCGTGGTCGGCCCTCCGGGGGGCAGTGCTGGATGCCGAGAACCGCGAGATCCGCGTCGCTGGGATGTCGACCGATCGTGCTGCGTGGGTCGCGGCCGCGGCGGTCGAGGGAGGGGAATGGTCCGGCCCTGGTGTACATCCTGGCCGGGTCGTGGGGACGATGCAGCGGATGCTGCCACCGAACGCCGTGGTGACCACCGACGCCGGCAACTTCGGTGGCTGGGTCGCGCGTGGCTACCGCTTCGCACGGCCGGGCACCTTCCTGGGTCCCACGTCGGGTGCGATGGGCTACGGCCTGCCAGCGGCGATCGCAGCATCGCTGGTGCATCCCGATCGTCCGGTCGTCGCCGTCTGCGGTGACGGTGGCTTCGCGATGACCATGGCGGAGCTCGAGACGTCGGTCCGGGAAGGTGCGCGGCCGATCGTCGTCGTGCTCGA
>JBBSOS010000253.1:0-4406 GCA_038259505.1 Candidatus Limnocylindrales bacterium
GAGGGCTACAGCGCGTGGGCCGCGCCGGACATCAGGTCGGTGAGCCGTCGGAGGGGGTCATCTTCCCCAAATACCGGGGCGACCTCCTGGAATGCGCGGTGGTCACCCGGCTGATGCACGAGGGCGCCATCGAGCCCACCGTGGTGCCGCGCAACCCGCTCGACGTGCTCGCCCAGCAGATCATCGCCGCCTGCGTGGAGCGGCCCTGGTCGACCGATGACCTCTACGCCCTGGTCCGGGGTGCCGAGAATTACGCCGAGCTGGGGCGGGAATCCTTCGAGGGGGTCCTGGGCATGCTCGCCGGCCAGTACCCGAGCGATGAGTTCGAGGGATTGCGGCCGCGGGTGGTCTGGGACCGCGTGGCAGGGACCGTCCGCAGCCGGGGTGATGCCCGGACGGTCGCCGTCATCTCGGGTGGCACCATCCCCGATCGGGGTCTGTTCCCGGTCTACCTCGCGGACGATGAGACCGGGCCACGTGCCGATGCCGGACGCGGCACCCGGGCACGCGCGGCGCGGGCCGGAGGCCGGCGGGTCGGGGAACTCGACGAGGAGATGGTGTACGAGGCGCGCGAGGGCGAGGTCATCCTGCTGGGCGCGTCTGCGTGGCGCATCGAGTCCATCGGTCATGACCGGGTGCTGGTATCGCCCGCACCCGGCGAGCCCGGCAAGGTGCCCTTCTGGAAGGGTGATGGGGTCGGCCGGCCGGTCGACCTGGGCCGAGCCTTGGGCGCGTTCACGCGGGAGATGGGGGACCTGACCGCGGACGGCAGCCGGGGTCACGAGCGCGCCATGACCATCCTGCAGGAACGCCACGACCTCGATGAGCTCGCAGCTCGCAACCTCCTCGCGTACATCGACGAGGAGCGTGGCGTCACCGGAGCGTTGCCCACCGACCGCACCATCGTGGTGCAGCGGTTCCGTGACGAGCTCGGAGACTGGCGCGTATGCCTGCTGAGCCCGTTCGGTGCGCGGGTCCATGCGCCCTGGGCACTGGCCATCGAGGCGCGTCTCCGGGAGCATCTGGGCGTCGAGGTGCAGCCCATCTGGTCGGACGATGGCATCGTGGTCCGCTTGCCATCGGCGGAGGAGACGGGCGGCTGGACCGGCGATGTGGACGATAGCGCGCTGTCGAGCGGGCGTGGCGTCACGCAGGCTGCCGAGGGCGCCGTGCTCATCGCGCCGGACGACATCGAGGAGCTGGTCGTGGCCGCGATCGGGTCATCGGCGCTGTTCTCCAGCCGCTTCCGCGAGAACGCGGCGCGCGCCCTGCTGCTGCCCCGCCGGCGGCCCGGCAGCCGCACACCGCTGTGGCAGATGCGGCAGCGGTCGGCACAACTGCTCGCGGTGGCCAGTCGGTACGGCTCGTTCCCCATCATCCTCGAGACGTACCGCGAGTGCCTGCAGGACGTGTTCGACCTGCCGGCGCTGCGCGACGTGCTGGCGGCGATCGAGCGTCGTGAGATCCGGGTGGTCAGCGTCGAGACCCCGCGGGCATCGCCCTTCGCGAGCTCCCTGCTGTTCGACTACGTCGCGGCCTACATGTACGAGGGCGACGCGCCGCTCGTTGACCGCCGGGCGCAGGCGCTGGCACTCGACCGGGATCTGCTGCGTGAGCTGCTGGGTGCGGAGGAGCTGCGCGAGCTGCTCGATGCGGGTGCCCTCGGCGAGCTGGAGCTGGAGCTCCAGGCACTGACGCTGGAACGGGCCGCGGGCTCGGCGGATCAGGTCCACGACCTGCTCCGGGGTCTCGGCGACCTGGACACCGTAGAGGTGGCCGACCGGGTCCGGGGCACCGACAGCCCGGGTCGGGCCCGGGCAGCCGGAGAGTGGCTGGGCGCTTTGGCCGCTGACCGGCGCGCGGTCGAGGTGCGCATCAGGGGCCCGGCCCGATGGATCGCGACCGAGGACGTCGGGCGGTACCGCGACGCGGTCGGCGTGGTACCGCCACGGGGCGTGCCCGATGCCTTTCTGGGCGCCACCACGGACGCGCTCGGTGGACTCCTGGCGCGGTATGCGCGTCGTCATGGCCCGTTCCTGCCCGATGGGCCCGCCTTGCGGTGGGGCCTGCCGCGGGGCATCATCGAGACGGGCCTCGAGCGTCTCCTTGCTGCGGGCGTCCTGCTTCGGGGCGAGTTCCGGCCCGGCGGGGTCGAGCGGGAATGGTGTGACCCGGAGGTCCTCCGGATGCTGCGCCGGCGCTCCCTCGCGAAGCTTCGGCGCGAGGTCGAGGCGGTCGAGCCCGCCGCGCTGGCGCGCTTCCTGCCCGCGTGGCAGGGAGTTGGCGGTGCCCATGGCGGGGCCGATCGACTGCTGGAGGTCATCGGGCAACTGGAGGGTCTGTCCCTGCCGGCGAGTGTCCTGGAACGGGACATCCTGCCGGCACGCGTGGCGCGCTACGCATCCCGGTCGCTCGATGAGTTGCTGTCGGCGGGTGAGGTGGTCTGGATCGGTGCCGGATCGCTGGGTCGCGACGATGGCCGGGTGCAGCTATGGCGGTCGGACCGCCTCGGCCATGCGCTTCCCTCTGCAGGAGCGCCCGGGGATGACATGGAAGCCACCCGTGACGATGGGCCATCGGCCCCGGCCCATCAGTGGCTGTCGCGGGCCATCGCCGTCCACATGGAGCATCGAGGCGCCTCGTTCTACCGCGAGATCCTGGCTGCGGTGCTGCGTGCCGCGACCACGGCCGGAGCCCGACCTCCGGGCCAGCGGGAGCTGCTCGACGCGATCTGGGACCTGGTCTGGTCGGGCGTCCTGACCAACGACACGTTCCTGCCCATCCGTGCGATGCGCTGGCCGCGGTCCGGTCGGGATCGGTCCGCGGCGCGACCCCGGCTCGGCGCCACCGGACGTGTCGGACCACCGGAAGGCGCGGGACGCTGGTCACTGGTCGGAGAGGCGATCGGCACCGCAGTGGCCATGACGGGCGGCACGCCACCATCGGATACCGACCGGCGTCATGCGCTCGCTCTGCGTCTGCTCGACCGCAACGGCGTGCTCACCAGGGATGGTGCCGCAGCCGAGGATGTGCCCGGCGGGTTCGCGGCCATCTATCCCATCCTGCGCGAGATGGAGGATCGGGGTCGGATCCGACGGGGCTACTTCGTCGAGGGCCTGGGGGGTGCCCAGTTCGCGCTGCCGGGCGCACTGGACCGGTTGCGGGCGGGTCGCGCGGGACCGGGCGACGGTGTCAGTGGCTCGCATGGCAGCCGTGACGTCCTGTTGCTCGCGGCGACGGATCCAGCGAATCCGTATGGCGTGACGCTGCCCTGGCCGACGTCGGGAGCCGACGCCACTCGCCCCACCTACCCCCGGGCGGCGGGAGCGTACGTGGTCCTCATCGACGGCGTGCCGGTGGTATACCTCGAGCGGGGCGGGAAGGCGATCCGGACACTGCCCGCGTTCGCTGATGACGAGACGGCAGCGCTGGGGCTGCATGCGCTTGGTGGACTGGTCGCTGATGGCCGCATCCGGCAACTGCAGATCGGGCGCGTCGACGGTGTGCCGGTGGCTTCGTCACCGCATCGTGACGCCCTGGTCCGGGCGGGATTCGCGGCCGGCTACCGGGGCATGGTGCTCAGCGGGCGACCGGACCAGTGACCCGTGTGGGCCTGGCCCGTGCCTGAAGGCGACACGCTTGCACGCACGGCGACCGTGCTGCGGGACGTATTGCTGGGACGCGCGGTGGGTGCGGCCCGGGCGCGACCCGGCGGGGCCCGGATGGACCGGGTCGTTGGTGCTCGGGTGGATCGGGTGGATGCCAACGGCAAGCACCTTCTCATCGGCTTCGATATCGGGCTGACGCTCCACACACATCTGCGCATGCATGGCTCCTGGCATCGGTATCGGCCGGGGGAACGATGGCGTCGCGGCCCATCACGGGCGGTGTGTGTCATCGAGGTGGCCGATGCCGTGGCCGTCTGCTTCGATGCCCCCGTCGTGGAACTCCTCGAGACACGTGCTTTGGCCATCCACCCCGCGCTCGCGAGCCTGGGCCCGGATCTGATGGCCCCGTCGGCCGACGTGGCGGGCGCGCTCGACCGGCTCCGCAGCCCGGCGCGCCATGCCATGACCATCGGGGAGGTGCTCCTCGATCAGCGCGCGGTCGCCGGGCTGGGCAACGTGTACCGCAGCGAGCTGTGCTTCATCGAGCGGGTCGATCCCTTCCTGCTTGTCGGAGAGATCGACACGACGACCCTGGAGCAGTTGGTGCGGACGGGCGCCCGGTTGCTGCAGGCGAACCGGGATGGACCACGCCGGACGACGACCCCCGACGCTCTCGGCGCGCTCCCGGGAGCCACCGGCGAGGGGACCACGCTGGCACGCGGCGACACGGACCGGTTGTGGGTCTACGGTCGCGCGGGCCGGCCATGCGGCCGCTGCGGGGCCGTCATCCGGAGTGCC
>JBBSOS010000254.1:0-4400 GCA_038259505.1 Candidatus Limnocylindrales bacterium
ACTACGTCTGGGTCTTCCTCATCAGCGGCAGCGCCCCCCCGGCGCACTTCACCGGCGGGTGGGCGGGCGCGAGCAGCGAGCGGCAGCCGGCGATGTACTTCCGTCTGGGCGGCGGGACGCTCAAGGGCGTGAGCCGGCCGGGGGACCGCTATCGAGCTGCCCCAGGCGGAGCTCGAGCGGCGCTGGAGCCTGACCACCTGGCAGTGGCCGCTCATGAGCGTGGTGCTCCACGGTGTGACCCGGGACCAGATGATGGCGCGCCACAAGGCCAACCACATCCAGGTGGTCTACGCGGACGACGCGCAGCGTGCGGATGAGGCACTCCAGGTCAAGGCCGCGATGTTCCACGCCATGGGTGTCCAGGTCCATCTCTGCGGCACGACCCCGGCCTGACCCGTGGGTGAGCTGCTCCTGGGCATCGATGTCGGCACCTACTCCTCCAAGGGGCTGCTGTGCCGGCCCGACGGCAGCATCGTGGCGGAGTCGCGCCAGGCGCATGGCATGTCGGTACCCCAGCCGGGATTCGCGGAGCAGGACGCGGACGGCGTCTGGTGGCACGACGTCGCGAGCATCGCGCGGCAGCTGACCAGCCAGGTACCTACCGGCGATCGTGTGGCGGGCGTCGCGGTCAGCGCCATAGGTCCCTGCCTGCTGCCCGTGGACGCGGCGGGCCGGCCGTTGCGACCGGGCATCCTGTATGGCGTCGATGTCCGGGCCGCGCGCCAGATCGAGGCACTCGAGGCACGCTACGGGCGCGACGCGCTGTACCAGCTGGGAGGCATGCGCCTGACCAGCCAGGCCATCGGGCCCAAACTGCTCTGGTTGCGCGAGCACGAACCCGAGACGTGGGCGCGCGCCGCACGCTTCCACACCGCGACCTCCTACCTCGTGCTGCGGCTCACGGGTCGCCACATCATCGATCGCCACACCGCTTCCCACAGCAACCCGCTCATCGATCTGGCTCGGCTGGAGTGGGATGACCAGTTCGCCGAGGGGATCTCGGACCTGGAGCGGCTGCCGGAACTGGGCTGGGCGGACGAGCTCGCGGGGGAAGTGACACCCGAGGCTGCGGCTGCCACGGGCATCCCGGCCGGCACCCCGGTCGCCTGCGGCACGGTCGACGCGCTGGCCGAGGCCGTGAGCGTGGGCGTGGTCCATCCGGGCGACCTGATGCTGATGTACGGCAGCACCGCGTTCCTGGTCCTGGTCACCGATGGCATGCGGACCCATCCGGACCTGTGGGCGACGGCGGGTGCGTCCCGGGGCCAGTACGCGCTTGCCGCGGGGATGTCCACGACGGGGTCCGCCACGACTTGGCTCCGCGACCAGCTGGGCGGCGGCGCAGACGACCCCGATGGCTTCGACCGCCTGTTCGCGGAGGCCGCCGCCTCGCCTCCGGGTGCGCGGGGCCTCCTGTTCCTGCCGTATCTCAGCGGTGAGCGGACACCGCTTCACGACCCCGATGCGCGGGGGGTGCTGGCGGGCCTGTCCCTGGCGCACACCCGCGGCGACATCTTCCGAGCCATCCTCGAGGGCACGGCGTTCGGTCTGCGACACATCCTGGACACGATGCGCGACAGCGGTGCGCCCATCCGGCGGGTGGTAGCGGTGGGTGGTGGCGTGGCGAGCCGGACCTGGCTGGATATCGTGTCGAGCGCGTGCGGCGTCACCCAGTTGGTGCCCGAGCGGACCATCGGCGCGAGCTACGGTGATGCATTCCTCGCCGGCCGCGCGGCGGGTGTCATCAGGGATGCTGGTGCCCTCGAGCGGGACTGGGTGCGTATCAGCGACGAGGTCACGCCGGATGCAGGGATGGCCCGCGCCGCCGATGCGCTCGCCCCATGGTTCGGGGCACTGTACGAGGGTTCGCGGGAGTCGGTCCATGCGCTGGCCCGCTGGCAGCGTGATGAACCAGCGGGTGACCCGGCCCGATGAGGCTGGACGAGATCGCAGGAGGCCATGTCATGGAGCCAGACCGTTCGACATCGATGACCCAGGGACTGGATGGCCGGGTGGCTGTCGTCACCGGCGGTGCCCAGGGCATCGGCAAGGCGATCGCCGCCGCGCTCCGGGCTGCCGGGGCCCATGTGGTCATCACGGACCGGAACGTGGACGCTGGCCGGGCCACCGCCGCCGAGCTCGGCTGCACGTTCCGCGAGATCGACGTCACGGAGTCGGGGTCCGTGCGCGCCGCCGTGGCGGCCATCGTGGCGGATCACGGCCGGGTCGATGTACTGGTGAACAACGCGGGCATCGTGCGCAACACCCCCGCCGAGGACACCCCGGACGAGGAGTGGCGCTCGATCATGGCCGTCAACTGTGATGGCGTGTTCTGGTGCAGCCGGGAGTTCGGGCGGGGGATGCTGGCGTCGGGCTCGGGCTCGATCGTCAATATCGCCTCGATGTCCGGCCTGGTCGTGAACCGCCCCCAGCCACAGGCTGCGTACAACGTGTCCAAGGCGGCGGTCATCCAGCTCACCCGCTCGCTGGCAGCCGAGTGGGCGGCTCGCGGCGTGCGGGTGAACGCGGTCGCTCCCGGGTACGTCGCGACGGAGCTCACGCTCCGGGGCATGAGCGACCCGGTCTGGAAGGAGGAATGGCTGCGGTCCACGCCGATGGGCCGGGTGGCACAGCCGGAGGAGATCGCGCCGGCCGTGCTGTACCTCGCCTCGGATGCCTCGAGCTATGTCACCGGCAGCACGTTGGTGGTGGATGGCGGCTACACGACCTGGTAGTTCGCCCATGGGTCCGGCGCGCTACCCGGTCGGAGCGAGGCTGGCCCGATCGTCCCCCCTCGCGGTCACCAAACGGTCGACTGCTTCGGGGGTGAGGATGCGTTCGATGACGGTCGCCGCAGCCCCGCGGATGCCCGCGTCGTCACCCAATGATGCCCGCTCCAGCCGGACGCTGGCCGACCCGCCGGGGACCGCGCTGCGGTAGATCCGCTCGCGCATCCCGGCGAGCAAGTGATCGCCCGCATCCGCCAGATACCCCCACACGATGATCGCATCAGGATTCAGCAGATTGATGGCCGCGGCCATCACCTCACCGATCTCTCGCCCTGCT
Organism: Candidatus Limnocylindrales bacterium; assembly: GCA_038259505.1. Lineage (GTDB taxonomy): Bacteria > Chloroflexota > Limnocylindria > Limnocylindrales > CSP1-4 > JAFMJV01. The sequence goes on from JBBSOS010000254.1 coordinate 3,067, forward strand.
CCACGGACCGCCTGTGCGGCCGGCACGTCACCCGCCGCAGCGACCCGTGCCACGTCGCGTGCCGAGCCGACGTCCACGCCCTGCTCCCGCAAGATGCGCACGATCGCAGCGCCAGACGCGACCGCTGCCAGACAACCTCGATTGCCGCAGGCACACAGCGCGTCCGAACCCGCAACGCGGGTGTGGCCGATCTCGCCAGCGAGTCCGGCACCACCGCGGACGACCTGTCCTCGCACGACGACGCCACAACCGAGGGCCGTGCCGACCTTGAGGGCCAGCAGCACTTCCGCATCCCGATGGTTGGCTCGATGTTCGGCGAGTGCCAGGAGATTGACGTCATGATCGACGACGACTGGTACCGACCATGTGGCCGTCAGTCGGTCGGCGAGCGGCCGGTCCGTCCAAGGATGGTCGATCGTGCGCGTGACGCGGGCGAACTCGACCGGGCCGGGAACGCCAAGGCCGATGCCGAAGATGGCGGCACTAGCGTGGCCGCTGCGCCCGAGCGCGTCCCGCCACTCAGATTCGATCCGGGGCAGGACCGATTCCGGGCCGTCGGCCAGGTCGAGATCGATGGTCCGACTGGTGAGGACCGAGCCATCGAGGTCGGTGACTCCGACCCGGCTACCCGACAGGCCGAGCTGGGCCACGAGCACCACACCAGCGATCGCGTTGAACCGAAGCGGACGCACGGGACGCCCACGACCCAGCACCCGGGCATCGTCGGCGACGATGAGGCCCGCGTCGAGCAGACGGTCCAGGCGATCAGCCACGGTGGAGCGCGCCACACCCATCGACGCCGCGATCTCCGCGGTGGTGGTCGTCGACGAGCGACGTACCAACTCCAGGACCTCGCCCGAGCGAGCGATGCGTGCCTGGCTCGGGGTGACCCGCCTCTCCTCCACGTGTCCCTCTCGCTGTTGGGTCAACCGACGATTCGCGGCTGGATGGTACCCGCACGTGATTGGTATCGGGATTGACATCGAAACCTTACACATTTACGGTGGTGGTCGTCGTAATTCACCGCGCCATCAGGTCGGCGGGACTGCGCTCGAGGGGAGGAGCCACTCATGAGAACGATACGCCGGGGGATCGCTGCGGCTGCGCTTGGGGCGCTGGCGGTCACGACTGCGTCGATCGGGGGTGCAGTCGCCCAGGAACCGCAGAAGCTCGTCGTGTGGACCTACTACGTCCACGGCGGCCAGATCGACGCGATGGACAAGCAGAACGCGGAACTGTGGGCGACCGCACATCCCGACGTGCAGATCGAGCACGTCCAGATCCCGTTCGACCAGCTCGCCTCGAAACTACTCGGCTCGGTCGTCACCGGCGAC
>JBBSOS010000255.1:0-4395 GCA_038259505.1 Candidatus Limnocylindrales bacterium
GAGCCGCCCCCGCCGACCCCGGCCTCCGCCACGTAGATGGTGCCGTCCGAGGTCACCGCGATGCCGCGCGGCGACTGGAGCCCCGCCGGCACCACGGTTGTCCAGCCATCCGGCAGCGGCGGCAGCGGTGGGGGCGCGCCCCCCCCCGAACCTCCCGGCGACTGGGCTACGACCGGTGCCGCTACCGCCGCTGCGAGGATGGATGCGACAGTCAGTGCCAGTGTCCTGGTGCCTGTTGTCCTGGTGCCCTTGATCATGGCTGACCCTCATGCTTGCTGGTTCCTGTCACTCGGAATCAATGCCTATCATCCTACTCGGGGATGTATCCGGACCTGCACATCGGGCGATCCGTCGGGCGATCCGGTTCGGCAGCCCGGTAGACTCAGGAGCGCATGCCTGAGCTTCCCGAGGTCGAGACCATCGCGCGCGAACTGCGTCCGCTGGTGGTGGGCGTCACGATCACCGGGTTCGAGACCGACTGGCCCAGGGCCATCAAGCACCCGGACCTCGATGCGTTCACTGCCGGCGTCATCGGCCGCGTGGTCACGGACGTCTCTCGTCGTGCCAAGTGGCTCGTGCTGGAACTCTCCGGCGGTATGGTGCTCGCGCTCCAGGTGAAGATGACGGGCCAGGTGTTGGTGCTGCCGATCGGCACACCCCGCGACCGCCATGTGCATCTCGCCTTTCGACTCGCCGACGGCCGGGAGCTGCTCGTCCGCGATGTGCGCAAGTTCGCGAGGATCGCGCTGTATCACCGTGATGAGGCCGGTCGAGCGCTGGGCGCGGACGTGGACATCGATGTCTTTGACCAGCTCGGACCCGAGCCGCTCGATGCGTCGTTCACCCTGGCAGCCTTCCGCAAGCTGCTGCGAGGTCGGCGCGCCCGCCTCAAGCCGTTGCTTGTCGACCAGTCGTTCCTCGCGGGCGTCGGCAACATCTACGCGGACGAATCGCTCTGGCGCGCGAAGCTCCACCCATTGCGCAGCGCAGCCGGGCTGAGCCCCGCCGATGAGCGCGCGCTGTACCTGCACCTGCGGGCGGTGCTCACGGAGGCCATCGAACGCCGCGGCTCCTCCATCGATGACTACACCGCACCCGAGGGCGATGGGGAGATGCAGGACCACCTCGACGTATATCAGCGGACCGGCCAGCCGTGCCACCGCTGCGGTCGACCCATCAAGCGCTTCGTGCTGGGCATCCGGGCCACCCACTTCTGTTCCTGGTGCCAGCGGCTGCCGAAGGATGAGCAGACGCCGGGCAACCTCGCACTGCTCAAGACGGCCCGCTCAGTGACGGGTCGCCGGGGCACCAGGTGGAGCGAGCTGCCGCAGGGGCCCGGCGGGGTCGGCGCGCGCGGTCGGGTCCCGGGTCGGGAGAGGCGGACGCCTCCGGTCGACCCGGAGACGACGAACCCGCCTCCGCGCTGAGGAGCCCCTATCTCGACCCACCGGCACTCGCGATCGTCATCCGTCCACCCCGACAGTCTCCGGCCCACGGGGTGCGAGGACCGCGACGATGACTGCCGTGACCAGCATGATCACAGCGGCGGCGAACATCGACGTGCCCACGCCGCTCACGAATGACTCGCGAGCGGCATCCACCAGCCGCCGTCCGGCCTCACCTGCCTGCGCCAGCTCCGGCGAGGAGATGAACGCCACCGAGCCCAACACCCGATCCGCCATGTATGCGGGCAGCCCCACCACCGCGTCCAGCATCCCGTCCCGGTAAGCCTGGTTGAGGATGCTGCCCAGGATGGCGATGCCGAGGGCACTCCCCAGCTCACGGGAGGTGTCGTTGACCGCGGAGGCGACACCCTGCTTGGCCATGGGCAGTGAGGCCGTGATGGCCGTGGTCGCGGGTGTGCCAGCGAGGCCCATCCCAGCACCGAACAGGACCAGCCCGAGCACGAACCACCAGTAGGGCGTGTCGATGTCCAGTCGACTGAACGCGAGGAATCCCATCGCGGCGAGGACCAGGCCCGCCGGGCCCACACGACGCAGGCCGAGTCGTTGTGCCACGACGGGTGCCCGGCGTGCCGTCGGCAACAGCACCACCGGCCGCGGCAGGAGTGCGATCGCCGCGTCCAGCGGCGAGCGGCCCGTGACGTACTGCAGGTACTGGAGACCGATGAAGAAGAAGCCGAACGCACCCACGAACTGGACCAGGACTGTGAGCGATCCGGCGGAGAAGCCGCGCAGGCGGAAGAGGCGTGGGTCCAGCAGCGGATTTGGGTGCCGCAGCTCCCAGGCCACGAAGGCGACCATCGCAATCACCGCGGCCAGCAGCGCCCCCACGGCGATCGGATCGGTCCAGCCTCGTTCGGGTCCCTCGATGATGGCGAAGACGAGTGAGGCGACCGCGACCAGCGACAGGGCGCCACCCGTGACATCCAGTCGATGAGCATGATCGGACGATTCGGGGATGACCGCCGCGACACCCAGGAACGCGAGGGCCGCGAGCGCCACGTTCAGGGCGAAGAACGAGGTCCACGGGAACCACTCCAGGAGCAGTCCCGTGGCGAACAGGCCCAGGACCGCCCCACCCCCGGCGATGCCCACCCAGACACCGATGGCCTTCGGTCGATCTGCCTCGGGGTAGGAGGTCGTGATCACGGACAGCGTCGTGGGCATGATGGCCGCCGCGCCCAGGCCCATCAGCATCCGGACCGCGATCAACTGCCCCGGCTCGGTCGTCTCGAGGCCCAGGGCTGCCGCGCCACCGAACACGGCCAACCCGATCAGCAGGAGCCGGCGACGCCCGAACCGATCACCCAGTGCGCCAGCCAGGAGGAGCAGCCCGGCGAACACCACCGTGTAGGCGTCGACGATCCATGTCAGCTCCGTTTGGGTGGCACCGGTCTCCCGCGCGATGCTCGGCAGCGCCACGTTGAGTCCGCTCACCGCCGAGATCACGGCCATCAGGGCCAGCCCGACGACGGGCAGGATCAGCCGGGTCCGGGTGTCACTGGCCGATGCCCCGGGGAGTGGGCTGGTATCGGTGCGGGCCATGTCGCGTCCTCCGTTGGGTTGCCTGCTGCGTGTTGGGTTGCCTGCTGCGTGTTGGGTTGCCTGCCAGGCGGCGCCGGTCTGGGTAGTTTATTCCCCAGCGGGGGAAATGATATTCCACATCCGGGGAATAGCGCGATGGGACAAGGGGAGGCACACTGGAAGCGAATGAAGACCAGGGGCAGACGGCCGGCCGGAAGTGGAACGCGCGACGCGATCGTGAAGGTGGCGCGGCAGCAGTTCAGTGAACGGGGCTACACACGGACGACGTTGCGCAGCGTCGCCACCGATGCACACGTGGACCCCCGGCTGGTGCTCCACTACTTCGGCAGCAAGCAGGGACTGTTCGTCCAAAGCGTGGAGCTGCCGTTGTCGGCAGCGGTGATCATCGAACGAGTGTTCGCGGCCGGCGACACCGAGGTGGCATCACGGGCGGCCGAGCTGTTCGTGTCCATCCTCGAGGATCGGGCCCAGCGGGGTGTCCTGACCGCGCTGCTGCGCGCTGCGGTATCGGAGCCGGAGGCTGCGGATGCCATTCGCGAGGTGCTGACCACGCAGCTGCTGATGCCCATCGCGGAGCGCGTCGGGGGGACGGATCCGGGTCTCCGGGCCAGCCTCATGGCCAGCCAGCTCGTGGGCCTTGCGATGGCGCGCCACGTGGTGGCCATCGGGCCCCTCGCGGGCGCCTCACGCGAGCAGCTCGTGCAGGCCCTCACGCCGGTGATGGAGCACTACCTTCGGGGCTCGTGGGTGCGACCGACCCCGGCCACGCCCGACGGGGCGACCATGGCTGGGCCTGCCACGACCATGGCTGGGCCTGCCACGACCATGGCTGGGCCTGCCACGGGGACGCGCGACCAGGGGTGATGCGGGGCAGGACGCCGACACCAGGTCCTCGCATTCACCCTGAGGGCCGCAGAACGGGTAGCCTCTGGACGTCGTGAGCATCATGCGCCTGGACGCAGTGCGCCGAGAGATCGGCGACTTCGTCATCCTCGATTCCATCAGTGGCTCCATCGCTCGCGGCGAGCGCGTGGGCCTCGTCGGCCCCAACGGCGCCGGCAAGACGACGATGCTCAGGATCGTGGTGGGCCGGGACGATGCCGACCGCGGCTCGGTCCACACCGCCGGTGGTGTGCGAATCGGCATGCTGGGCCAGGAATCGAATCGCGACGAGGCGTTCGCAGGCTCCCCAAGCGTGCTCCGCGCGGTCCGTTCCGGTGCGGGTGAGGTCGAGCGGCTCGAACACCAGCTTGCGCAGCTGGAATCGGCCGGCGCGGGTTCAGTGCAGACCCGCGAGTACGCCCATCTCCGGGAGCGCTTCGACCACCTCGGTGGTTATCACATCGACCAACGGGTGGAGGAGACGCTCTCGGGCCTGGTCGTGCCC
>JBBSOS010000256.1:0-4392 GCA_038259505.1 Candidatus Limnocylindrales bacterium
CGGCCAGGACCGGCTCGAGCTCGTCATCGACGTAGTCGATGCTCCAGAGCGTGGACCCGAGTGCCTCCACCTTCTGCCGGACACTCCGCTCGAAGCGATCGCGCGCGGGCGCGTGCAGCGCCTGCTTGACCAGGACCCCGACCCGCCGCTGGCGAAAGAACGCGACGCGCACGAGGCCACGACCACCGATGATCGCTTCCGCGCGATCGATCAGGTCGGCAGGCACCAGGTGGGGTGCCACCTTGACGCTCGCGACCAGCTCACCGGTCCGCACGACCTGTCCATCGAGGCGCGTGAATACCTCCAGCGGATCGATCCGATCGACACGCTCGAGGGTCGCGACCCGAACGTGGAGCACGCCATCGTGCGCGGCGAGGAGATCCACCCTGCTCTCGGCCGGTCCCCGAACGACCAGTCCTGACCCGGCGACCGCGGCCGCGAGCCGTACCGCCGCCGCGTCCTCGTGGAGGTCACCCGGATCCGGCATCAGGAGCGTCAGTGGCCGGTCCATGGGCACGGATGGCAGGCGCACGACCTCCTGCGAGGTGAGCCGTCGACCCTTGGCCCAGCGGTCTCCATCCACGTCCAGGTCGCGTGTCAGGACCGAACCATCGAGAGCAGCCGCGCGCTGCGCGTCGATGGCCATGCCCGGTTCGATCCGCTCTACCCGCACGGTAGGGAGTGTGCGCTGTGTTCCGGCGGCGCGAGGGTGGATCGGACGTGTACGACGGCCACGCCCGTGCCCGGCGTCGGCTGGCACGGACCGAAGCCGCGGCCTCCGGCCCACTTCACGTCGGCGAGAGCCAGCAGCCGGGGCATGTTGAGGTTGTTGGTGTATGGCCCGTTCGCGCCGCCGGCGGGCCAGGCACACGGCAATGCGGGCAGGTCCGCGACGTCCTGGCCGGTGTACACGGCGAAGACGCCCGGCATCGCCGCGGCGGCCATCGTATCGAACGATCGGATGCGCGCATGGGCGTACGGGCTGCGCAGGATCGCTGCATGGGTCAGACCTGCGACCTGGACGTCGTCGAGATACGTGCCTGAGCCAGTGATGAAGCGGGGGTCTTCCTTGCGGCGGAGCGGGGTGCCGATCGCGCCGGTCGAGCCAACTGCCATCGAGATGCTCCTCAGCTCGCTGCGGGCGTGGCAGGCGACTGGTCGGTCTGGGTCGCTTGGGCGTCATAGGTGGAGTCCGTAGCCTGGGACGCGCGGGTGGAGTCGGCAACCTCGGCGACCTCACCGGCTCGCATGGATTCCGCCGCCGCCATCACCGCGCGTACGATGTTGTGGTACCCGGTACATCGACAGAAGTTGCCGTCGATGGCCCGGCGAACGTCGGATTCGCCCAGCTCAGGGTCGCGGGCGAGCAGGTCGGCGGCGCACATGACGATGCCTGGAGTGCAGAAGTCGCACACTGCAGACCGTGGTGATCCCAGAAGGCCTGTTGCAGGGGATGCAGCCCACCGTCGGGCGCCAGACCCTCGATGGTGATCACGGACGACCCGTCGGCCTGGACGGCGAGGACGGTGCACGACTTCACCGCACGACCGTCGACATGGACAGTGCATGCACCGCACTGGCTGGTATCGCATCCGACATGGGTCCCGGTGAGCCCCAGGTCGTCCCGCAGCAGTTGGACCAGGAGCCGGCGCGGCTCCACCGTGAGCGACCTGGGTATGCCAATGACGACCAGGGCGATGTCGTGGGTCGCGACCTCGCGGGCATAGGTGGCCTCCGTGACATGCATCACCGCGGGAGGCCGGCTCCTCGATGGACTGGTCGCGCAGCCAGACCGACCCAGCGCGGAGGAGTGATACACGACCCGCCAGACCGCGACGCGAGCCGCCCGGCCGTGCGCCTGCTTCGGCGCCGGGGTCAAGTCAACTCAGGTCGGGTCAGGCGATGGGGTCGGTCGCCTCGGGTCACCGTGGCCGTCGCCTCATGGGGTCCTTGCTGGCCTGATCATGCGCCGGGCGGGTGATCGAACCAGCGCACGCCTTCGGACCTCCAGTCCGGGCACGGCCCGCCCCGCCGAGCCTCACCGCGGGCACTTCCCGGCCTGATCATGCGCCGGGCGGGTGATCGAACCAACAAGCCGGTCACAGCGGGGAATCCGGACGGCGAGCCCGGGCACGGCCGCCCCGCCGACCCTCGCCAGGGGCCCCTTCGTGGTCTGATCATGCGCTGGGCGGGTGACCGAACCAGGGAACGCGCCGTCGGACCCCGCGGGTCATCTCAAGGAACCTTCGTGGCCTGATCATGCGCTGGACGGGTGATCAAGCCAACGAACGCGAGGTCGGAACCCGCAGCACGGCACGACCGCCAACTACCCGGCGAGTGCCACGGCGATGCTCGCGGCGATTCCGGCATCGTGTTCGATGAGCGCGAGGTTCGCGGCCACCGATCGGCCCTCGGTGACTTCGGCGACCCGGCTGAGCACTGCGGGAGTGGACGCCGGTCCATGGATGCCGCGTGCCTCCACGTCGCGCACCGCCGCCGCGATGGCAGTCTCGATCTCGTCCTGGGGGATCGCCGCGGCCTCTGGCAGTGGCACGCAGAACAGGACGCCGCTGCCCAAACCCAGTGCGGCGTGGCGCTCGATGAGTGCGGCGGCCTGACCCGCGTCGTCGACCCGAAGCGGTACCCGATAGCCGCTGGTCCTGCTGAAGAACCCTGCCAGCTCATCCATGCCCCAACCGACGACCGGCACTCCGCGGGTCTCGAGCACCTCCAGCGTCCGTCCGACGTCGAGGATCGACTTGGGGCCTGCACACACGACCGCGACCGGTGTCCGGGCCAGCTCGTCGAGGTCGGCCGAGATGTCCAGGGAGTCCTGCCCGCCCCGGTGTACCCCGCCGATGCCTCCCGTCGCGAACACTCGGATGCCCGCGAGATGGGCCCCGATCATGGTCGCGGCCACCGTCGTGCCCGCCCAGCCCGGCCGACCCAACACGCCCGACAGGTTCTGGCGGGACACCTTGGGCACACCACGAGCTCGTGCGAGCTGCTCCAACTGGTCACCGTCGAGACCGACCAGGATCTGTCCGTCGTGGGTCGCGACGGTCGCGGGAACCGCCCCTGCCGCCCGGACAGAGGCCTCGGACCGGTGGACGGCCTCCAGGTTCGCGGGATACGCCAGGCCGTGGGTGACCAAGGTCGACTCAAGCGCCACGACCGGGCGCTCATCAGCCAGGGCATCCGCGACCTCATCGGAAGCCCGGATGAGAGGATGTGACATCGATCGGCAGGATAGCGGTCGACAAGGGCCGAGACCCGACGCTATATGGTCACGTCCCGTCGAGGACGACGGAGCAACTCCAGGGCACTTCGGTGACCAGCCATCGCAGCCCGGCGCAGCGTCGCCGGACCGACCATGACACCCGACCCCAGACTCGAAGTCTGCAGGGAATGCAGGAATCCGGCCGCGAACGCATCCCCGGCTCCGGTCGTGTCGGCAGCGGTGATGGGCGTGGTGGCCACGTCCAGGCGATGGACCTCTGTCCCCGCCCGCGCTCGCCACAGGATGTGGCAACCATCGGGACCTTCCTTGATGGCGACTATGGGAGCGATGTCCAAGATCGTCTCGCTCGACCGACGGCCCGCGATGACCGCAGCCTCGTCCCTGTTGGCGAACAGCACATCGGGCGACAACTGCCCGATGGCCGCCCTGGCCGCATCGCGTCCCAACGCTCGCAGCGGCGCCGCGGAAGCGAGATCGACGGACACCAACGCACCTGCGCCATGAGCCAACTCAGCAGCTCGGATGGCAGCACCGGCGACCGGCTGCTGGAACAGTGCATAGGCCGGGATGTGCAGCCCACGGATCCCCTCGAACCATGGTCGTCGAAGCTCGATCGCGCGCAGCGAATCAGACGCCCCGCGGTGGGTGATGAACGACCGCTCACCGCGGCCATCCACGAGGGCGACCAGCCGGCCCGACGGAGCGCGCGCAAAGACGGCATGGACGTCCACGCCATCGGCGCGCATGGCGGCGACGAGGCGCTCCCCCCAGCCGTCGCGGCCCACGCTACAGATCAGGGCACCCCGTCCACCCAGCCGAACGAACGCGCGCGCCACGTTGGCGGCCGACCCACCCTGCCGGAACCGGATCTCACCGGGGACGTCACTGCCACGTTGGACGGGAGCATCGGCCCGCACGACCACGTCCAGCAGCAGATCGCCCAGCACCAGCAGGCTGCGTGTCGCAGTCGGCGGCCGACGACGGGGGACACGAGCGACCCGGGGGACATGTGGCCTTCGGATGCGTATCGGCCTGTCTGCACCGCGGATGGTGGCATCGCCGCGGATGGTGGCATCACCGCGGCCGGTGGCATCACCGCGGCCGGTGGCATCACCGCGGCCGGTGGCATCACCGCGGCCGGTGGCATCACC
>JBBSOS010000257.1:0-4387 GCA_038259505.1 Candidatus Limnocylindrales bacterium
AGTGGGAGTCGGCCGCACGCTTGAGGGCATCGGCGCGGGTGCCGGTCTGGAGGTGCGTCGCGGGGCCGCCGTGGGCCGGCCTGTGGGTCTGGGCGTACGCGTCGGAGCCGGGCCGGGACCACATCCCCAGCCCTTCGCGTCAGCCGACCCGCCCGCCGCCGCGCTCCCGGTTTCCGGACGACTCGTGGCCATGCCCGGCAGCACGACCGAGAAGGTGACGATGCCGGCGAGTAGCAGCGCGAGCCCGGCGCTGGACACGTCGGAGCGAACCGACCTGCGACGCTCGGTCAGACCGCGCGATGACACCGATGCCGAGCCTCCACTCCCTGCCCGCCAACCAGCCCCGGGGTCGTCGGACGTGTACGGATAGGCATAGCAGGCCCGATGGTCGCTGCACAGGTCCTCGGGTCACCAGCCGTGGCACCGGCGCGCCGGCTGTGGTCAGACCATGCCCCGCCCGTCGACGCCCGCCCGCCAGCGCGTGAGTCGAACGGCCACCAGCACCCCGAACCCGGCCGTGACCAGGACTGCCGCTGCCGCCACCGACGCGTCGATGCTCGACTGGAACTTGGAATAGACGACCAGCGGCAGCGTCTGGGTGCGGCCCTCCATGTTGCCCGCGAACATGATGGTGGCACCGAACTCGCCCAGCGCCCGCGCCCAGGCGAGCGCCAGGCCGGCACCAACGGCGGGCGTCGCGAGGGGCAGGGTCACCGCGGTCAACAGCCGGATGCGGGAAGCGCCGTCCACCTGGGCCGCCTCCTCGACGTGCCGGTCGACCGATGCGAATCCCGCCCGCATCGAGCGGATGTACAGGGGCGCCGCCACGAACGTCTGGGCGAGGACGACGGCGACCGTGGTGAACGGGATGCTGATGCCGATGGCGTCGAGCGGGGTGCCCAGGGCGCCGCGGCGCCCGAACGCGAACAGCAGCGCCAGACCCGCCACCGTGGGCGGCAGGATGATGGGCAGGTCGACCAGCACATCCGCGAGCCATTTGCCGCGGAAGTCGCGGCGCGCGAGCAGCAGGGCCAGCGGGGTGCCGAAGGCGACCGCGAGGATCAGGCTCGCGAGGGTCGTGATGAGGCTCAGGATGAGGGCGTCGACCACGGCCGTGCTCGACGCGGTGGCGAGCAGTCGTTCGCCCAGCAACGCGCGGCCCATCAGCGCGACCACCGGCAGGCCCAGGAACAGCAGCCCGATGACCGACAGGACGACGCCGACCGGGCCCAGGTCCGCGCCGTGGCGTCGGGAAGTTCGGCGCTCGGTCGCGACAGGGGCGCTCACTGCGCCGGCAAGAACCCGGACTCGGTCAGGATGGCCTGCGCCTCGGATCCCATCAGGTAGGCCAGGAATGCGTCTGAGGTCGCGGCCTGGGGCGTCCCGGCGAGCTCGACCGCGCCATACCGGGCCAGGATGTTGACCTCATCCGGGATGGGTATGACGCTCACGCCTGTGGACGATGCCGCGTCAGAGGCGTAGACCAGGCCTGCATCGCCCTCGCCCAACTGGACCTTGGCGAAGACTGCTGCGACGTTGTCCTCCCTCGACACGATGTTGCCGTGGACCGCGTCGCCGTACCCGGCAGGCGCACCCGGCGCCGCGGCGAGGTTGGCGATGACCTGCTCGGCATACCGCGTGATGGGCACGTCTTCACCCGCGGCGACGATGCGCACGCCCGGGCCCGCGAGGTCGGCAGGCGACACGATGCCCGCGGGGTTGGCGGTGGGCACGACGATCACGAGCCGATTGCTTGCGAACACGCTGATGGGAGGCGGCGCGAGGCACTCGTTGATGAGCGCCAGTGGGTTCGCGACGTCCGCTGACGCGAACACATCGGCCGGCGCGCCCTGCTCGATCTGTGCCCGCAGCGCGCTGGAGCCATCGAACGAGAAGGTGAGCGTGGCGCCGGGATGCTGCGCCGCCCACTCCCGGCCCATCATCGTGAATGGCGTGTCGAGCGACGCCGCAGCGAACACGGTGATGGGAGCGAGGGTCGCCGGCGATCCGGCATCGCTCGAGTTGCCGGCGTTGGTCGATTTGTCCAGCGACGGCAGGGGCGTGCAGCTCCCGGCCGCGCTCATGACGCCACCGGCCGCGCTCAGGGCGCCACCGGCCGCCAGCGCCTGCCCGGCTGCAGCCAGCAGCGTGATCGCCGCCATCGCGGCTGCGTATCTGACCGGCCGCAGCAGAGAACGCATCAGGACGGGACCTCGACGATGACGTCGGTCGACTTGACGACGCATACAACCTGCTTGCCGGGCACCAGGCCCAGCTCATCGACAGCCTCCCGGGTGAGCAGGCTGACCAGGCGATGCGGACCGGCTTGGACCTCCACCACGGCCGCGACGGTGTCCGCCCGGACGGAGGTCACGATGCCCGCGAACCGGTTCCGCGCGCTCTGGGCAACGATGGGTCGTTCGGTGCCCGTTCGCCGCCGCTCCGCGAGGAGTCGGTTGACCTCCGAGCGCGAGATCCTGCGTTGGCCGCCGCTGGTCCGCTCGCTGGCTACGCGGCCATCAGCGATCCACCGACGGAGTGTGTCCGTGCTCACGCCGATTGCCTCGGCGGCCGCACCGATGCGCAGCACATCCTCTGCTGATGCCGGCTTCATGCGAGAGATAGTACCGCAACTCCATGCAGATACCTAGGTCTGTCGAGCCGGAGGGGTCGAGAGCCTCAGCCCCGTGTCAGCAACGCGGCGCTGTCAGGATCCAGGAGCCACGTGGCGGTGTCGATCCGGCACAGTTGGGCAGGCAGGCGCATCGGGTCCCAGATGGGGCCCAGGACATCGACCACGGTGGGTGCCTTGGCGGCACCACCGACCGTGAGCAACACCTGGCGGGCCGCCCCGATGACGCCTGGACCGAGCGTGAGACGTGGCCAGGCCGGCCCGACGTGGGTGGGTGCCGGGATGGGCATCACGATCGGCGCACCGACGCGCAATGCCTGGCTCTCAGGGAACACCGACAGCACGTGACCATCGGGTCCCATGCCCAGGAGCAGCAGATCGAACCGGGGGATCCCATCAGGCGACGGCAGGGCTTCCGCGAGGGCTGCGGTGTACAGGCCGGCCGCAACGATGCCGGCGTCACCCGCCCCGGCGTCAACGCCTTCCAGCATCGGGTGGAGGTGGTCGCGCAGTGGCCCGGATGCCTGCCCCGACCCGGATGCCTGCCCCGACCCGGATGCCTGCCCCAGCAACCCGGCGATGGCCAGTCCTGCGTTGGAATCAGGATGATCGAGGGGCACGATGCGATCGTCGCCGAACCACAGGTGCAGCCGTGACCACTCGATGGCGGCCGATCGTTCCGGCCGGACCAGCTCCCGGTACAGGCCCGTGGCGGACGAGCCTCCGGTCAGCGCGACATGGGCGATGCCCCGGGCGCCGATGGCCCCCGACACCGCGGCCACGAACACGTCCGCGGCGGTCCGGGCGACGGCGTCCGGGCCGGCCGCCACCAGGATCCGCGGCTGCCCCGGAAAGACGTCAGCGCTCATGGCCGGACGGCCGCCGGCGTGCTGTCGGCATCCGGCACGAGTGCCGCGGTGAGTTTGACGGCCCGGTCGACGGCCGCCTCGAATACCCGGTCGTGGCCGGTGCGGTCGAGCGCTTCCCCCAGGAAGGGCGTTTCATCGAATGCCTCCAGACGGGCCGGTCGACGAGCGACCTGGGCGCCGTTCCAGTCTGCCGTGGCCAGCAGGTGGTCGGACTGGCGGGTGATGCGGACGCGCATCGACGATCGCGGCTTGAGCGCCTCCAGGTCCACCCGGACCAGGGAGCCGATGGCCCGGGCGGGTCCATCGGTGATCGCCGATACGGGCCGGAACTCGACCGGGATCTCACGTCGCCCCGAGCGCATGGCACCCCGATAGACGCCGTCGGAGTCCAGTTCCAGGGGCCGCCCGACCTGCCAGTCCAGCATCGCTGCCATCCAGCCCACGAACAGGGCGGCACGGGTCAGGCGGACCACGCTGCCCGGTCGGGCCAGGTCGATGCGCACCGATGTGAGCCGTCGCAGTTCCGGCTGGAGCAGGGGATGGTCGAACAGCCCCGCCAGCAGCTCCCGCCACAGGTCCAGGCGCATCCAGGCGATGTCATGGACGACCATGCCCTCGCGCGTGGCGTTGGCCATGGCCGCGAGGCGGACGACGCCATCGGCGCGGAAGCCGCCGGAATCGACCAGGATCCGGTCGCACTCGGCAGCCAACTGCTCGAACACCGCGCTGCCGAAGGGCGCATCATCCGGCCACCACAGGACCGCCGGCAGGTCGTGGATGATGAGCGGCGCGATGGTGCTCGAGAGGTGCTGCGCCAGCTCGCCACCCACTCGCAGCACGATCTCCTCGGTACAGATCTCCGAGGTGCCGCGGTCGGGGACCTGGC
>JBBSOS010000258.1:0-4384 GCA_038259505.1 Candidatus Limnocylindrales bacterium
CACCGGTCGTCGATGAAGCCCAGGACCATCGCGACCAGAACGCCCACGAACAGCGCCAGGAGCTGGTCACCCCCGATCCGGGGTGACGGCGATATCAGGGGTCGGGCGCCCAGGTGGCCCACCAACAGGGCACCGAGGCCCACGATCAGGAAGGTGGCGCCGACCGCGAGCCCACCCAATCGAGCGACGGGCAGTCGATGCACCCGACGCGCAGCGTCCGGCTGGTCGATGGCCCCCACGCGACGAGCGATCGCGATGGCCACGGGTGTCAGCAGGTAGCTCAGCAGTGCCGCCACGACGAAGGCCCCGACGATGAACACGATCACGTCGGTGGATACGGTGCGCACGACCTACCCCAGCGCCATGCGGGTCAGGGCAGCCCGGGTACCGGGAACCGGGCACAGATGTCATGCACCTCGCTCCGGATGGCGTCGCCGACGCCCGGGTCATCGCGCTGCGAGATCGCCCGGATGATGAGCTCGCCAACGTGTCGCATCTCGGCGGCGCCGAATCCACGGGTCGTGACGGCCGGTGAACCGACACGGATGCCCGAGGCCGTGTTGGGCGGCAGCGGATCGAACGGGATGGCGTTCTTGTTGACGGTGATGCCCACCTCATCGAGGATGCGCTCCGCTTCCTTGCCGGTGACGCCCAGGGGCGTGACATCGACGAGCATCAGGTGATTGTCGGTGCCACCCGAGACCAGTCGCGCGCCGTGCCCGGCGAGGGTCGCGGACAGCGTCGCCGCGTTCTCGATGGTGCGTCGCTGGTCCTCCCGGAACCCCGGCTCCAGGGCCAGCTTGAACGCCACGGCCTTGGCCGCGATGACGTGCATCAGTGGTCCACCCTGGATGCCCGGGAAGACCGCCTTGTCCACCGCCGCGCCCAGGTTCGCGCGGCCGAACGTGACGCCGCCCCGCGGTCCTCGCAGCGTCTTGTGGGTGGTCGTCGTCACCAGGTCAGCGTGCGGGCACGGGCTGGGGTGCAGGCCCGCCGCCACGAGCCCGGCGATGTGGGCCATGTCCACGAACAGCAGGGCGTCGACGTCATGGGCGATGTCCGCCATGCGTTCGAAGTCGATGATCCGGGGATAGGCGCTCGCGCCTGCCACGACCATCCTCGGCCGGACCGCCTGCGCCTGGCGCTGGAGCGCGTCGTAGTCGATGCGCTGGTCGTCCTCACGCACGCCATAGGCGTGGACCTCGTACAGCTTGCCCGAGAAGTTGAGGGCCATGCCGTGGGTCAGGTGCCCGCCATGAGCCAGGTTCATGCCCAGGATCCGGTCCCCGGGCTTGAGCACGCTGAAGTAGGCGGCCATGTTGGCCTGCGCGCCAGAGTGCGGCTGGACATTGACGTGCTCGGAACCCGGGAACAGCGCACGGGCGCGCTCCTGGGCGAGGCGCTCGACGACATCGACGTGCTCACAGCCGCCGTAGTAGCGCTTGCCCGGCAGGCCCTCTGCGTACTTGTTGGTGAGCCAGGAGCCCTGCGCCTCGAGCACCGCCTTCGCGACGTAGTTCTCACTGGCGATGAGCTCGATCTTCCAGCGCTGTCGCTCGCCCTCGGCGACGATGGCATCCCAGACATCGGGGTCGACCTGGGCGAGGGGGGGGTCGCTGGCCGCGAGACCAGGGCTGATGGTCATGTGGGTCCCTCCTGGAGCGGCCCGACCGGCCAGCCGCGACAGGGCCAGTGTACCCGCGGCTGTGCCATCGGCCGATGACCGCCCGGCGGCGGTGGGCGACGCGTCAGCCAGCCGCCGCCTCGAGGGTCGTGCGGTCGATGGACCCGGCACGAAGGACGGTCAGCCTGCCGTCCGGGCCAAGGGCCACGACGGTCGACGGCACGCCGCCCCGGACCGGCCCGTCGTCGATGACCAGCTCCAGGGCGCCACCGACTGACGCGAGGAGCTCGCCAGCCGTCCGGGCGTCGGGCTCGCCACTCCGGTTCGCGGAGCTGACCGCGAGCGGCCCAAGACGCCGTGCGAGGGCCCGCGGCACGGCATGGTCCGGCAGCCGCAGGCCGACGGTCGTGCGACCGCCCGTCACGACGTCTGGCATCGTGACGCCGGGACGAAGCTCCAGGACCATGGTCAGGGGGCCCGGCCAGCACACAGCGGCGAGCCGGCGAGCAGCATCGGGCAGCATCACCAGGTCGTGGACCTGGTCGAGGCCATCGATGAGCAGCGCGATGCCCTTGTCCAGCGGCCGTTCCTTGGCCGCCACGAGTGCGGCGAGTGGCTCGTCCCGGGGCAGGACCGCCAGGCCGTACACCGTCTCGGTCGGCAGACCCACGATGCGATCACGACGGAGCGCCGACTCGGCAGCGGCGATGGCTGTCGGATCGGCGGCGGACACGACCTGCGGGCTCATGGCGTCCTCACCACGGACGGCGCGCCACGGGTGATGGACGCGACGCGGGGGTGCCCCGCCAGGTCGTGGTGGAACACGAGCTGCCAGCCCGGCAGATGGCCGGTCACGATCGTGCGCACGGGCTCCGCCTGGTCGGCGCCGATCTCGAGAAATGCCACGCCGGTCGGCAACAGCACATCCGGCAGGCTCGCCGCGAGCAACCGGACGAGGGACATGCCATCCGGACCACCATCGAGGGCCAGCGTCGGCTCGGCGCGCACTTCGTCCTGCAGCGTGGCCACCAGGTCGGTGCGGATGTAGGGCAGGTTGGCGACCAGGACGTCGACGGGTCGTCGGTCCGGGATGTCCACCAGGTCACCCCTCGCCATGGTGACCCGGTCCGCCACGCCGTGGGCGACGGCGTTCTCGACGGCGACCGCGAGCGCGTCGGGCGAGATGTCGCTGGCGAGGAGCTCGACCTCCTCGAGGTAGCTCCTGCGTCGCAGGACCACCGCCAGCGCGACGACGACGGCGCCACTGCCCGTGGCGACGTCCCAGACGCGGATGGGTGGTGCACCGAGGGGACGGGGCGCGCCGGTGACCAGTGTCCCGACGCGCTCGAGGGTGAGGTCGACGAGCAGCTCCGTCTCTGGCCTCGGGATGAGCACCCGGTGATCCACGAAGAGGGCCACGCCGTGGAACTCCTGGATACCCCGCAGGTACGCCACGGGCTCGCCCGCGATGCGACGCGCTACCAGCCCCTGGAAGGCCGACGTGGATCCGTCCCCGACCGGAGCGTCCGGATGCGCCAGGATCCCGGTGCGTGCGACGCCCAGGACGTGCGCCAGCAGCACTTCGGCATCGAGGCGGGCCGGGTCACGACCGGCGTCGATGAGCTGACGCGTCGCTGCGTCCAGCAGGACCCCCACAGTCACCACGGTTGCTCGGTCACCACGGTCCCGGTCAGCACGTGTCCCGGTCAGACGCGGACGACGACATCGAGGCTGCCCGTGCGACGGAGCACCTCGACGCCCGTCGATCCGTCGGTCCGCCTGACCAGCAGGTCGACGACAGCATCCCCCACGGCGAGGTTCTCGAGGCGCACCTCGGGGAGCCACGCGGGCAGGTTGGGCGAGATCAGCTGGAGCTCGCTGCGGGCTGCGTCGGGGGTCAGGCCCAGCATGGCGCCCAGCGACTGGAACATGCTGCCTGATGCCCACGCCTGGGGAGAGCAGGCCACCGGGTATGGCACTGGCAATGGCGACCGACCCCGGTCGAAGCCGCAGAAGAGCTCCGGCAGGCGTGCATCACGGAAGTACTGGGTCGCTTCGAGCAGGGCCGCGGCGACCCGTGCGGCCTCTTCGCTGTGGCCATATCGCCACAGGCCCGCTGCGGCGATCGCATTGTCATGCGGCCAGATGCTGCCGATGTGGTACGAGATGGGGTTGTAGCCAGCCATGCGGCTGGACAGGGTCCGGATGCCCCAGCCGCTGAACATGTCCGGGGCCAGCAGGGATGCGGCCACGCGGTCCGCTCGCTCGGGCGAGCAGATGCCGCTCCAGAGGGCATGACCGGGATTGGACGTCACGGAGTCGACCGCTGCACCTTCGCCGTCGAGGGCCACCGCATAGGTGCCGGCACGCTCCAGCCAGAAGCGCTCCTCGAACCGTCGCTGGAGGTTGGAGGCGGCTGCCTCCTGTCGCTCCGCCACGGCCGTGTCACCCCGGCGTCGGCTGAGGCGCGCCAGCGCTCGGCGGGCCCCGAAGACGTAGCCCTGGACCTCGACCAGGGCGACCGGTCCATCGACAAGGCGGCCGTCGGCCCATCGGATGGCTTCCGCGGAATCCTTCCAGCCCTGGTTCACGAGTCCATGGTCGGTGCGCCTGCGATACGCGAGGAAGCCACTCGCGTCCACGGACCCGTCGATCCAGCCCATGGCCGCGATCGCCGACGGCCACAGCCGCTCGACCAGCGCCATGTCGCCCGTCCAGCGCTCGTACTCGCCGAGCAGCACCAGCCACAGGGGCGTGGCG
>JBBSOS010000259.1:0-4372 GCA_038259505.1 Candidatus Limnocylindrales bacterium
CGCCGACGCCGGCAAGGATCCAGCGGCAGGCAGGGTCGCGAACGACTCGTCGTCACCGCCGCGGACCGGGCGAGCCGGGTCGCGCCAGGAGCGAGCACGTCGGGGTGGCGACGCCTCGATCGGCCCGGTTGGTGGAAGGGCCGCGGGTTCGCCGGTCGTCGTGGGGCTCGGCGGACCGGCTGACATGGCCAGCGGACCAGCGGGCCGGGTGAGGTCCGGCCAGAGCGCCGTGACGTTCCGGAGATGACCCGATCGATCGAGACCCAGCAGGACCTCACCGAGCAGCCGTTCGTAGCGGGCAGGCTCGCCCCGAGCCTGGAGCACCGAGACCGCGAGATCCGCAATGGCAGCCTCGAACTCGTCCCGCCGAAAGGGGCCCGTCACCGTGCTCGGCGGTCGCTGGCTGCCGCCATCAGGGCCGGCCGGGACCGGGATGCCGCGGTCGACCGGTTCGGGACCGCCGGGCAGGGTGAGGTCCACGACCCCCGTGATCTCCTGGCCCGTCTCACCGAACGTGGCGTCCCGCAGGCGGAACCCGGCACCCACCGCCCCCAGGACGCTCGCCACGACGGCCGCTGATGGCTGGCGGTCGAGCAGCAGCACCGCCCGGCCGTCGGGCTGCATATGGGGTCGCACGCCATCGAGGGCCCGACGCATGTCGACGGCATCGCGCGCCCACTCGCTGCGGTGATCGGAGCGGGCGGTCTCGAACACCAGGTCCAGGGGCAGGCTGAGTGCGGCATCCATACCCACCGCGAGCGACGTCGCGATGTACGCGAAGGCGAGATTCTCGGGCGACCAATGGATAGGTGGCTGGGACATCGCCAGGCGCACCAGCGACCGGTCCGGGCCACCGGTCACCCCCGTTGCCAGGACGGGTGGTGCCGGGATCTCGTCCGGACCGAAGCTGAGCAACTGGCGCACGACCACGTTCGCGGTGCCATCGCGGAGTGCCATCAGGTCGGGTCCGAAGCGTGCGCGGAACGGACCTCTTCGACTGGTCTCGAGCCGCTGCACGAACGTGCGCACGAGCCGGAAGCTGTCCTCCATCAGCAGCCAGGGGTTGCGTTCTCGCCATTGGCGGTCGCCGACCGGGCGGAGGCGGCCGGCCACGATGCGCGGTTGGGCAACTCGTCCCGGGAAACTGTTGAGCTTGCTCGCGGGCAGCAGCATGCCCACCAGCACGAGGCGCAGGGCAGCCTCGATGCCCGGTGCCCGCATATCGCTGTCGATGCGCTCGACGGTGCCGACGATGGCATCCAGCTGCCGGGGCGTGTACAGGTCCAGGATCTGGTCGGGCAGGTCGTGGTCGGGATCGGGCACCGGGAACCGGCCGATGAGGCGTGAGCGCGGAGCATCGCTATCGGCGCCACGGGCCGCCGCGATGTCCTCGCGGTCGACCGGCACCGCCCGGCTATCGCCCGGACGCGACTCGCGACAGTGACCACATCGGTAGGAGCGTCTCGACGGCGCGACGGCATCGCCGTCCCACACGAACTCCTCCACCACGACCGGCCCGCCACAACTGGCGCAGCGCGACGCGAAGCCACGCTCCATCGTCTCGCGCAGGGATACGCCGGCGCGTTGCTGACCAGCCAGCGCCGTGTACGCAGCGTCGAGGTGTCGCAGGTCGGGTGGTCGGAGGACGATCTCGGCGACGAGGCGGGTGAGGGCCGTCGACTCCAGGTCGTATCCCCGGCGCAGGTCCTCGGCAGCCGCGCGCGTCACCCATCCGCCGCGACCATGAAGCTCCACGACCGTGTCCGACGGCGCGCTGCAGGCAGCGATCCATTGGCGCACATCGGCGTCCGCCGGCGGCGGCGCGAGCCGGTCTAAGGCGGGCAACGACCCGGCACGCCGGGACCGCGACGGTGTCGACCGGGAGTCCGCCATGGCGCGTCAGGTCACGTCGACAGGGCCCGCTCGGACGCGGCCCGACCGGGTGCTAGTCGTCCTCGTCCTCGTCGGACTCCTCGGCCTCGAATGCCTCATCCATGGTCACATCCGCGGGCAGGACCGACCCGATATCGAGGGCGTCCTCTTCCTCCTCGTCCAACTCGAGATCGTCGTCGAGCTCCATCTCCTCGCGCACGAGCGTACCCTTGGTGTAGGGCCGCAGGTCGGAGATCCTGGCTGCCGTCGGGAAGGACACCTTGCCGTAGTTGTTGGGGTCCTGATACGTCTCGCGGATGATGATCCGGACGTCCTTGTCGCCGAGGCTCGTGACGCCTGCCGCGTAGGTGTTGCCGTCCGCGATGAGCTTCAGCAGTCGGGCCGCGACGCGCGGCTCGACCGCACCGACGGGCAGTCCATTGGAGATCGCCTGCAACCGGGGACCGGCCGCGACCAGCTCGACGGCGTCACCGGGATTGACCTGGGCAAGCTCGCGGGAGCTGGCAAGGTCCACAAGGTGGGCGAAACCGGTCTTGCCGGTCTCCTCCACGAAGATGCTGACCGGCGCCTTGCTGCCAGGCTTCGCGGCCACGGTCTTCTTGCCAGCCTCGGCCAGGAGGGTGCGCAGCCGATTGATGTTGCGCTCGGCGATGCGGTTGGTGGGATCGAGCGCGAGCGCCGCCTGGTAGTGCTCCCGGGCCGTTGCCAGCTCGCCCTGCTCCCAGAACGCCTTGGCCAGCCGGTTCTCGGCCTCACTGTCGGGGCCCATCTCCAGCAGTTGCTCGTTGATCCGAGCCGCCCTCTCCCACTCCGCGGCGGTCGCCGCGTCGATGGCCTGCTCGACCAGTTGACGCTTGAGACGGGTGGTGGTGAGAGCATTCGATGGCGTGCTGCCATCGGTCAGGCTGTTGAAGCTCATGGACTCCTCGGATCCGGCGGACGGCCGGCAGAATGGGCGCGCGAACGCGCTCCGGGCTCGAGTACGGGGCGACTACGGATGGTATCACGGGTCATGCCGTGCGCGGGCCCAGTGGTTGCCCAGTGTCGTTGCTGGGTGGATCTCTCAGCACAGGCTTACGGGACCCGGTTACCCGCAGGCTCCGCGCCCCGTTACTTGAAGCGCGGGACCTCGTTGACGCGGGCAGGTCGACGAGTGGTGACCACCCGAGTACGTCGACCAGCTGTGACCTCCCAGCGGTCAACGTGACGAAGGAACTGTCGATCATGGGCGCACCTGGGGTCCTCTGCCGTCAGATCGACCGGTGAACGGTCCGAACGACCGCAGAACGGCCGCTCGTGCGTCGCAATGACCGCTCAGCGGTCGATCATGGATATTCGGAGGCCACCTGGACCGCAGGCGTCGACCCGCCACCTGGCTGCCTGGATCGCTGCCCATCACTCCTGGGCCGGTACGTCGAGCCAACCCTCACGAAGGACACGGGTCGCGAGTTCGGTCCGAGAATGGACCTCGAACCGGTCGAAGAGGCGCGTGAGGTGCGCTTCGACCGTCCGGGTCGTGATACCCAGGTCGCGACCGATCTCGTCGTTGCTCGAGCCGTCCACGAGCCGGGTCATCACCTCCCGATCGCGTCCCGATAACGGTCGGGACCCCATGTCTGGCCGGATGCTGAAGTGGATACCACCGTCTGCCACGCGACGGATGGCCGCGATCAGCTCTGCGGTCGGGGCCGTCTTGACCACGAATCCCGCGGCCCCGGCGCGATAGGCAAAGGCCGCGTACTGGGGATAGTCATAGGCCGTCCAGAGGATGATGGCCGGGCCTTGGGCGGCGACATCGCTCTCGCCTCGAGGCCCGACCGTGCCACGATCGCCGCCGAGCATCCCCAGTCCGCTCTCTTCCCCGAGTCGGATGTCCTGGACGATCACGTCGGGCGCCTCGGGACCGCGGATGATCGCCCGGATCTCGGCCATCGAACCAACAGTGGCGATCACGTCGATGTCCGGCTCGCGCGACAACAGCGATGCGGTCCCTTCGCGGAGCGCGGGATGGTCGTCGACGATGGCGACCCGGATGACCCGCACCAAGGGCGCGGCGTCGGCCTCCTGGGTCATGAGCCCGCCGCCCGCCATTCCAGCCCGACATGCGTACCACCGCCGACTCTCCCCGCAAGTGTCAGCTGTGCGCCCACCGCCTCAGCCCGCTGGATCATCGAGGCGAGACCGAGTCGCCCGTCCCGGTCCGCGCGCGCGGGCGCGTCACGGTCGATGCCGAGGCCCGCGTCATCGACGCTCAGCGAGACCGTACCGGTGCTCGCCGCGTAGCGAACGGAGATCGGCGCTGCCCCGTGCTTGATGGCATTGACGAGCGCCTCTTGCGCGACCCGATAGGCGGCCAACTCGACAGGTGCCGGCGGTCGCGCTGCCGTTACCTGCTCGAGTCGCACGGGCACCCCGGAACGCTGGGTTAAGCGGCCTACCAGCCATTCGAGGGCGGGGCCGGCGCCCAGGTCGTCAAGGA
>JBBSOS010000260.1:0-4333 GCA_038259505.1 Candidatus Limnocylindrales bacterium
CGCGAACGGCATCCTGGTCGGAGCGGGTGCCTCCGCGGCACCATCGGCTGCGTCGAAGCTGACGCGGACCTCATCGGTCGCGGCAGCCACCATCGGGCCGTCGGTGACCGGGCTGTCCGTGGCGGGCCCAGGGGGCGGCGGTGCATCGGGGTATCGGAAGCTGACGTGTCGGAGCCGGATGCTGCCGCGGAGCGTGGCTCGATCGAGCGTCACTGCATCGGGCGAGTCCTTGATGCCCGGCTTGAGATCGAGGTACTCGAAGATGCGGTCGAACAGGGCCAGCGCACCGTAGACCTCGACCTGGACGCTCAACAGCTGCCCGAGGGGCATGAACAGGCGCGACTGGAGCGTGGTGAAGGCGACGATGTCACCCACCGTCGGGGGATCCGGGCTGCCTGTGATGGCGAGGTAGCCCGCTACCCAGTACACGAACGCAGGCATGATGCTGAAGACGGTGCCCACGATCATGAAGAACCACCGGCCGACCATGCTCTGGCGGATGGACAGGCCCGCGAGCTTCGCGTTCGCGACCCGGTAGCGGCCGACTGATGCCTCCTGCTGGCCGAACGTCTTGGACAGCAGGATGCCGCTCACGCTGAGGGTCTCCTCCGTGATGGCGGTCACGTCGGCAAGGCTCTTCTGGGTCTCGGTGCTGATGCCCCGCCGGATCTTGCCCACGCGGTGGGTCAGCCACAGGAAGAAGGGCAGCAGCGCAAGGGAGATGACCGTCAGTTGCCAGCTGAGCCAGGCCATCGCGACCAGCGTCACGGTGGCCGTGATGAGGTTGCTGAACACGGAGCTGGCGGTGTCCGTGACGACGCTCTGGACGCCGCCGACATCGTTGGCAAGACGGCTCTGGATCTCACCCGTGCGGGTCTCGGTGAAGAAGCGCAGGGGCATCTGCTGGAGATGCGCGTACAACGCGTTCCGGAGGTCCTGCATCACGTGCTGCCCGACGACGTTGTTGAGGTAGGTCTGGCCGACGCCGATGAGGCCGCTCATGATGGGCAGCACGATCATCAGCCCGACGTACAGGTTGAGCTGCGCGAAGTCCTTGTTGGGCAGCGCGTCATCGATGAGCAGCTTGAGCAGGTACGGGTTGACGACCCCGATGAGCGCCGTCAGCACGATGGAGCTCATCACCACCACGACGGCCACGCGGTACGGCCGGAAGAAGCCCGCGATCCTGCGGAGGGTGCGCGTGCGCTGCTCCGGAGTCAGTTGCCGGTCCGCGGGGTCGAGCGTCTTGCCGAGCTGGTGGGACCCACGCATCCCGCCGCCGCCCCTCACGGGTGCACGGGCGCCATCAGCCCGCCGGGGCTGGTGCCGTGCCCACTGTGCTGGCGAGTTCGATCTCCGTGCCCAGCTCGCGGTCCGCCATCCGCCGGAAGCGACTGGCGAACAGCCACGCCAGGCCGTACAGGGCCGCGACCAGGATCAGCAGCGCCTGATAGCCCGTGATGAGCGCGAGGTACTCCAGCGCCCCACCGACCATGGCGCCCAGCAGGTTGCTGGCGAACGCCATGTCCGCGGTCCGCGTGTCTCGGAACGAGTGGCTGAAGACGAGGTTGGCGAAGAACACCGGCGCGAACGCAAGGACCGCGGCCAGCAGGTACCGCAGCTCCGGCGGGTCGATGAGCAGGCTCTCTGGTGGCACCAGCCAAGCGACCGCGATGGCCGCGAACAGCATCAGGTACAGCAGGTTTGGCCGACGGATGGGGAATCGCCAGTTGATGAAGATGGCGATGAGCACGCTGCCGAGCACGCCGAAGAAGGCGAACGCGTTCACCAGCCAGGTAGTCCCGAACAGCAGGCTGAAGCTCACCAGGCTGCGGGTCTCGAGCAGCAGGAATGCGATACCCAGGACGAAGAAGTGGGGACTGAAGCGTCGGAAGCTTGTGCCGGTCACCTTGGCCGCGAGGCCCACCGCGATGAGGGCGCCCAGCAGGATGATGCCCAACGCGACCAGGTAGTAGTCGGCCACGAACCCGGTACGGAGGTACAGGAACGGCCAGTCGTCCGTTGCCGGGCGGGGGGTCGGCTCCCCGACGTCCGCGATGGTATTGATGGTGTCCCCGGGCGGTGGCGCACCGTTCAACTGCGCCACAAGCGGTCCATCGGCGATGGCTGCCATGACGTCGCTGTAGGTCCGCAGCAGGGGCTTGGTGCCACCGAATGCGTCCTGCAGCATGGTGGAGATCTTGGACACCAGCCAGGGATCGCGGTAGTAGTTGTAGAGCACGAAGATGCCGTCGTCGGCGAGGTGCTCCGAGACGGACTTGAACGCCTCCTCCGTGAACAGGAACGATTCGAGGCGTACGTTCGCGGCCTGGCTGACCAGGGTCAGCGAATCGGGCAGCGCGAAGATGATGAGGTCGTACTTCGTGTCCGTCGAGCGCAGGAACGCCCGTCCGTCGTTGATGTAGGGATGGACCCGGGGGTCCTGGTACGGGTGGTCGGGGTGCTGATCGATGCCGATCTGGAGGATCTTGGGGTCGATCTCGACGGCATCGACGTTCTCGATGGTGCCCGCGTTCCGGGCCAGCGCCAGCGCGACATCCGAGCCACTGCCGGCACCCACGACCAGCACGTTCTTGTAGTGCTGGTCCGGGAACCACTTGTAGATCTGGTCGTAGAAGGGCTCCTTGTTGCAGGCGACGCAGTGCAGCCCCTGGTGGGGGATGCCGTTGACGTTCACGTTGACCATGCCCGACCCGTCGGTGAACTGCGTGATGCGGTAGTAGGGCGACCAGACGTCGTTGGGGTTGCTGGCTGCGACGGGCACGATGACACCCAGGATCAGGGCCACCGTGAGGAGCGCGGACCAGTCGATCCGCGTCCCCAGCACGAGCAGGATGACGAGCACCGCCACGATGCCGAACCAGACGGTCGGCGGGGTGCCCAGCGCGGACATGATGCCGAACAGCACGATGCCGCTCATCGAGCCGATGATGTCCACCGCGTATGCCTTCAGGGGTGGCATGGACTTGAGCAGCGGCCCCAGTGGCATCGCGAGCGCGGCCATCACGGCCGTCACCATGGCTACCGCGAGGATGAGCACCGTGTAGTTGGTGTCGGCGGCATTCTTGGCTGAATCGGTCAGGCCGAACCAGATCTCCCCGCTGCCACCCTGGACCTCGATGTTCAACTGGTTGACCGTGACGATCAGCACCACCGCCATGAGCAGCAACGGGAACGCGACCAGCGACCAGCGAGCACCGCGGCGGCCGAGCAGGATGCCGAGACCGATGCCCAGGAAGCTGGCCATCAGCAGGAAGTTGCTGAAGAAACCGATGTAGCGGACCTCTGCCGGGACCCAGCGGATGAGCAGCAGCTCCACGAACAGGAGCGTGGTGCTCGTCAACCACAACCGGGTCGCATTGCCGGACAAGGGCCTCAGGACCGTGGCCCTGCCATGGCGCACGAACAGGCTGTCGGCCGGGGCGGCCCCCTGGGCGGGGGTCGTCGAAGCAGGTGTTGCGGCGGTCATGTCCTCAGCGATCCGCGTCGGTCGGCGGACGGGCGCCGGTCGGTCGGCGAGCCTGGGCGATGATGGTCGAACGCCGGGATGGCATCGAGTGGGCTGCGACGTCCCCGATGAGGCCAAGGGCCCACGTGGGCAGCGTTCGGCCCCACGCACGGGCGAGGTGGTCGGTGGTCACGATGCGGATGTCCTCATATCCGGCCGCGGCCAGTCCATCCCGGATGAGGCGCGGTGTGTTGCAGACTCCTACCACCGGGTGCGCGTCAGCTGCGCTCGCCTTCACGACCGGCTGGAGCCGCCCGCGGACCTCGGCAGGCATCGAACAATACGCGTCGACGAATGGATGCGCTCGATTGACGGTCGTGATGAGCAGCGTACCGCCGGGTCGGAGCCAGTCATGGATGGTCCGGAACGCGGCGACCGGATCGGCGAAGTGCTCGACGGTGAAGTTGGACAGCGCGACGTCGAATGTGCCCGCCTCGAAGGCCGCCGCGTCGACGCACAGGTCGGCGACGCGGAACTCGTCGAGCCAGGCGAGGGGCGCGGCAGGCTCGTGGATATCCACGCCCGAGAACCGCTCCAGGCGCGAGCGGAACTGCTTGAGGTGTGACAGCCTGCCGCAGCCGGCGTCGAGGGCCCGGCCACCGGTCGCGGGCAGCGCGGCGTCGAGCCATGTGGTGACCACGTCCGCGGTCGTCGGCTCCAGGCCGAGTTCGTGGCCGATACGGGCTCGCAGCCAGCTCTCCCGCCGGCGTTGCGGGCGCTCGGTCCCGGGGCCGACCGTCACGAGGCGGCGGCCGCGAGTGCGCGCGTACTGGTCGTCGCCTCCAGCCAGCGCTCGGCATCCAG
>JBBSOS010000261.1:0-4332 GCA_038259505.1 Candidatus Limnocylindrales bacterium
CTGATGCCTTCGGGCGAGCTGCTGTCCATCGATCCCATCCGGCTCATGGGCAACGAGTGCCGCATCATCGGCTCCCGCTACGGCTCGGCCCGGCCGTCGGACGACTTCCCCCGGATGGTCGACCTGTACCTCGCGGGCAAGCTCAAGATCGACCAGCTCATCAGCCGCACCTATGGCCTCGACGACATCAACGAGGCGCACCGTGCGCTCGCCGCAGGCGAGAACGCACGCTCCATCCTGACGTACTGATGCCGTATGCCGCACCGGAGGATGTCCTGAGCGAGTGGGCCGTGGACGTCGACGACGTTCGCGCTGGCCACGACACCGTGCCCTGGCGACAGCCGCTGCTCGCCAACGGCGATGTCCGTGCCGTGCTCATCTGCTGGGCGCCGGGGTTCTGGAGCATCCCCCACTTCCATCCGCACGCGACCGAGACCTTCCAGGTGATCTCGGGCCGACTCGGCTTCCGGCTCGATGACCGAGACGAGCTGGAGATACGCGCCGGTGACATCGCCATCGCGCATCGTGGCCAGATCCATGGGCTGCGGGTCCTGGGCGAGGAGCCGATGGTGCTGCTCGCCTGCGTATCGCCCAACGAGGACGTCGACGACGAACAGGTCGATGTGCCGGATGCCTGGCCGGACTGGCCCGCGGTGCCGGCGAGCGATCCCGGCATGTCGGCGAGCGGTCCCCCCGTGTCGGCAGCCGATCCCGCCGTGGCCACCGTCGACCCGGTGCGCAGGTGACCCAGTGAGGATCAGCGCGGTCCGGGCGACCACCGTTGATGTACCGCTGCCGCGGCCCATCGTCATGGGCGAGATCCGCTTCGAGTCGCGGGAGTACCTGCTGGTCGAGATCGACACCGACAGCGGGCTCACTGGCATCGGCTTCGGCATGACCCGCAACAGTCCCGCCGCGTTCGTGGTGCACCGCAGCCTGACACCCAACCTGCTGGGCCAGGACCCGATGCTCACGGAAGCGATCTGGGAGCGGCTGTACTACGCCAACCTGCCGATGGGCCAACGGGGCATCTTCATGCGTGCCCTGAGCGCGGTGGACATCGCCCTCTGGGACATCAAGGCACAGGCCGCGGGCCTGCCACTGTGGCAGGTGCTGGGTGGTGCTCGCGCACGGGTGCCGGTCCTCGTCGCAGGCGGCTACCCGGCCTCCGATCGGTCCCTTGCAGACCTGGCCTCGGAGTGTGCCGACTACGCCGCGCGCGGTATCCGGTCGGTCAAGATCGCGGCAGGCGAGCTGGCCGAGGACACGGTCCGCCTGGAGGCCTCGCGACGCGCCATCAGCGACGACGTCGGGCTGGCCTACGACGCACACTGGGCCTGGCGTGACCTGCTCTCGGTCGTGCCGGTCGTCCGCCGCTGGCGGGACCTGGGCATGCTGTTCATCGAGGACCCCTATCCGTCCGAGATGGTGGGGCTGTCCGCGGGCCTGCGGGAGCAGACCGGGGAACGGCTCGCCCTGGGCGAGGACGGCATCGGTCGATGGGCATTCCGCCAGATCCTGGAGCAGCAGCGCCCAGACGTGCTGCGGATCGACGCGACCCTCATGGGTGGCATCTCGGAGGCAGTGAAGGTCTGCAGCCTCGCAGCCACGCTGTCGGTGCCGGTGCTGCCCCACGTGTTCCCCCAGATCCATGTCCATCTGGCGGCCGCGTTCCCGGGCATCCTCGCAGTGGAGATGACCGATCGGTCGTACGAGACGGAGTCGCTGCATCGGGTCTTTCGCGACTGGGTGACCGTGGCGGACGGAGACATGCTGGCACCCACCGAACCGGGACTCGGGGCGCACCTCGACGCGGCTGTCGTCGATCGCTACGCGATCAGGGAAGCCTCATACCGCTGATCCTCCACTGAGCTCCCCGTCGCCCGGCGTTGGCCGGCCCGTGGCCCCGTCGGGCCGGTGCTTCCCGGCACCGAGCAGCGTGACCAGGGCCGAGTGGTCGAGATCGCCGCCACCGGTCGCCAGGAGCTCCTCGAACGCGGCTGCGACCGGCTCGAACCCCGGCAGGTCCAGGTCGACCGCGCTCGCGGCCGCCATGACGATGCGCGCGTCCTTGGCATGCAGCCGCACCCGGGCGCCGGGCGTGAAATCCCCCTCCAGCATGCGACGGCCGTATCGCTCGAGCACCACACTGCCCGCGAGCCCGCCCTTGAGCGCCTCGAGGACCCGCGCCGGATCGATCCCCGAAGCCGCGGCCAGGACGTACGCCTCCGCGACCGCCTGGATGGTCGAGCCCACGACGAGCTGGTTGCATGCCTTGGCGATCTGCCCCGCGCCCGACGGACCGATGTGGGTGACGGTCCGACCGACCACCATGAGCACCGGTCGAGCCCGTTCGAGCGCCGTGACGTCACCACCGACCATGATCGAGAGCGTCCCCTCGCGAGCTCCGACATCGCCGCCCGATACCGGGGCATCGAGGAAGTCGGCACCTCGCGTCGCGAGCCGCGCCGCCATGTCCGGCATGGCCCCGGGATCGTGCGTCCCCATGGCGACCACGACGAGGCCCGGTCGTGCACCAGTGAGGATCCCGTCATCCGCTTCGAGGAGCGCCTGGAGGTCCGTCGTGTCAGGCACGTTCACCAACAGCACGTCGCAATCGGCAGCAACGTCGCTGGCCGGTCCGACGACCGTCGCGCCACCGTCAGCCAACTCGGCGACCGGCCCCCGGGAGCGGTCACTGACCACGAGCGGGTGCCCCGCCCGCGCCACATTGCGCGCCATGGCCGATCCCATGATGCCCAGCCCCAGGATCCCGACACGGAGTCGCATCCCGGGCAGTGGGGACCCAGGCATCGACCCGCGCTCCTGGCTCACCACCAGTCGCTCCCCGCGGAGACACCGCCATCGACGAGGATGGTCTGGCCGGTCACGAAGCTACTCTCCGGGGACGCCAGGAACTCGGCCGCATGTGCGACGTCCTGGAGCTTGCCCAGTCGACCCACGAGGATGTGGTCCAGGGCGGCTTGCGCGCGCTCCGGGTGGGCATCCATGTACGCGCTCGTCAATGGGGTCTTGAGCAACCCGGGACCGATGGCGTTGACGGTGGCGCCCATCGGCGACCATTCCGTGGCGAGTCCGCGGACCAGGCCCGATACCCCTGCCTTGGTCGCCGCGTACACGGCTCGCAGGCGCTGGCCGTGAACAGCGCTCAGTGAGCTGACCGCGATGAAGCGGCCCTCGGGACCAGCGAGGACCAGCGAAGCCAGCGTCTGGAATGTCAGGAAGAGCCCGTAGAGATTGGTGTCGATCATGGCGCGAACATCCTCGTCCGCGACCTCGAGGGCCAGGGATCGCACCGCGATACCGGCGCTCGCGACCACGGTACCGATGTCGACGCCATCACCGACGAGGCGATCCCGGATCTCGAGCATCCTGGGGCGATCGGCCACATCGCCGTCCAGGAGATTTGGTGACGGCAGACCGCGCTCCGCGAACGCGGTGGCTACCTCATCGCCGGACGACGACGCCTGCCGCGACATCAGGAACACGGGCGCATGTGTCGCGGCCAGGCGAACGGCGATGGCGAGCCCGATGCCGGATGTCCCGCCCGTCACGAACAGTCCCCGGACTGTTCTCGACCCGTCTGGCACCGGTCTGCCTCCTCATCTGGCCGCACGGGCATGACCGCCCACGCCTCGGGCGAGACTCGATCGGAATCCGCGGCTTGACAGGAGACCGGTCATCGCCAACTCTATATATGATCAAACTCTGGCGCCAGACCGTTCTGGTCGCGTGGCCGACAAGCAACGAGACGCTGAGGTGAGGATGGGGAACGCTTCGACACTTGCTCACCCGGGCCGGCCGGGACTCGATCCGATCTGGAGTGTCATCCAAGGAGTCACGTATGTCATCTGACGATCCCAGGACCATGGACCGACGGACGTTCCTGGCACGCAGCGCTGCGGTGAGTGCCGCGCTCGCGGCCGCGCCGACCGCCCTGACCTTCATCACCGCCCGGGCACAGAGTCCATCTGCCAACCCGGCACCCTTCGACGGCGCGAACACCAACACCCTGTACTCGCAGTACCCGGCGTTCGTCCCAAGCGATACGATCGGCACCGTCCCGGACCTGCCCAAGAAGCTCATCTTCGCGGTGCCCGGGCCCCAGATCAGCGAGTACTACCAGGACCTGAGTGACGCGGCCAAGGCCGGCGCCGAAACCAACGGCCTGGAGTATCAGCTGCTCATCTCCAGGGACCCAGCAGACAACATCGACCAGCTGCTCCAGGCGATGCAGGTCGGCGTGGGCGCCATCTATCTCGACCCCCAGGACACAGCAGCCCAGGCGCCGGTCGTCGTGGATGCCATCAA
>JBBSOS010000262.1:0-4332 GCA_038259505.1 Candidatus Limnocylindrales bacterium
CGTCGCCGGCCTGGGCTGCCACCGCGATCACGAAGCCGAGCACCAGGCCACCCACCGGACCACCACCGGCCGCCCAGGTGAGCAGGCCACACACGATGACCGCCGCCAGCGTGCCCCCGATGACCCCGCTCCAGGTCTTGTTGGGCGAGATGTGGTTGAGGAAACGGCCACGCTTGAAGGTGCGGCCGGCGAGATACGCGAAGCTGTCGAAGCTCCAGACCGTGACCAGGAGCACCAGCAGCCACACCTGGCCGGCGCTCAGCACGTCGTGCAGGGCGGCGCCGGATGGCACCGGGGGCGCGATGGCGAGGACGCCCGCCGCGAAGGCCAGCAGGGACACGTACAGCGCCCCGAACGAGGTGCCCGCCCAGGCAAGGAAGCCGACCGTCACATCCGGCTCCCGGAATGCCGCGATGGCGGATACGACCAGCAGCGCCGCCACGAGCGTGATCGCGGCGCCTTGCGGTGCGCCGCCCCAGCCCATGCCCAGGACCGCGAGGGGTGGCACGACGACGACCAGCACCCGCTCCACGGGCAGTCCCGCAGCCCGCAGCAACCGCGTGGCCTCGGTCGCGGCCAGGGCCGCCACCAGGGCGAGACCGACGGTGAGCCATGGCTGGCCGAGCAGGAACACGACCAGGACGATGGGTACCAGGACCGCCGCGCTGATGAGTCGCTGCTGCACGTCTCGTGGACCTCAGCGGCCGAATCGGCGGGAGCGGCGGGTGTACTCGGCGAGCGCCTCGTCGAAGGTCGCCGGATCGAAGTCCGGCCAGTATCGATCACAGAAGTACAGCTCGGCGTACGCCGCCTGCCATAACAGGAAGTTGCTGATGCGCTGGTCGCCACCCGTGCGGATGAGCAGGTCGACCTCCGGCAGGTCCGCGGTATACAGCCGCTGCTCGATGGTCGACTCCTCGACCGCGTCGGGCGCGACGCCATCCCGAAGGCAGCGCACGACGGCGTCGACGATCTCCGATCGGCCGGAATAGTTGAACGCGACGTTGAGCGTCATGCGGGTGCCATCGGCCGTCTTCGCGAGTGCCTCCTGGATGCTCGCTCGGGTCGGGCCGCGCAGCTCGGACATGCGTCCAAGGAGCCGGACGGCGACGCCCTGCCGGACCAGGTCCGGGGTGTAGTCGCGGATGGCCGCATCGAGCAGCCCGAACAGGAGCTCGACCTCCTCGCTCGCACGCGCCCAGTTCTCGCGGCTGAAGGCATAGATCGAGAGCACCTGTACGCCCGCCTGCTGTGCGCGTTCGACGATCGGCCGCACGGCCTCCACGCCTGCGGCATGCCCCTCGGCCTCGGGCACCCCGTGCTCTCGAGCCCAGCGTCGGTTGCCATCCATGATGACGGCCACGTGACGGGGCGGCCGGTCGATCCCGGCGCCCGCCACGTCGGACGCGTCGCCCAGCGCCCCTGGGGTAGTCACGAGCGCGTCCGGGCCGGAGGTCATCAGACCTCCATGATCTCCTGCTCCTTGGCCTTGGCCAGCCGGTCGACCTGGTCGGTCCAGTGATGCGTCAGCTTCTCGACGCGATCCTGCTCGCGGCGGACATCGTCGGCGCCCATGGCGCCGTCCTTCTCGAGCTTGCGCAGCTCCTCGGTGCCGTCGCGACGCTGGTTGCGGATCTCGACCCGAGCCTCCTCGGCCCGCTTGTGGACGACCTTGGCCAGGTCCCTGCGGCGCTCCTCGGTGAGCGGCGGGATGTTCAGCCGCACGACTGTCCCATCGACATTGGGCATCAACCCGACATCGCTCTTCTGGATGGCCTTGTCGATGGCACCCAGGACCCCGCGATCCCAGGGCTGGATCACGATCTGGTGGGGCTCCGGGACGCTGATGCTCGCGAGCTGGTTGAGCGGCGTCAGGGTGCCGTAGTACTCGACCTGGATCCGCTCCACCAGGCCCGTGGACGCGCGCCCCGTGCGGACCGTCGCGAAGTCGCGTTCCATGGCCTCGACGGCTCGCTCCATGCGGGCCTCGAGGGTCGGTAGCCGGGCATCATCGGTCATGGCTGGCGTCCTCCGTGGATGAGCGTCCCGATCGATTCCCCGAGCGCGGCCCGGCGGATGTTGTCCGGCTGGTTCATGTCGAAGACCACGATCGGCAGGTCATTCTCCATGCACAGGCTGACCGCGGTCGCGTCGAGCACGTTGAGCCGGTCCGTGAGCACCCGAGCGTAGGTGATCTCCGCGTGCCGCTCGGCGTCCGGCTGGACCTTGGGGTCAGCGGCATAGACTCCGTCCACCTTGGTCCCCTTGAGCAGCACCTGGGCCCCGATCTCGACTGCCCGCAACGCGGCCGCGGTGTCGGTCGTGAAGTACGGGTTCCCGGTGCCTGCCGCAAGGATGACCACGCGGCCCTTCTCCAGGTGCCGCATGGCCCGTCGCCGGATATACGGTTCGGCGACCTCGTTCATGCCGATCGCGGACATGACGCGGGTCGGCACGTCGTCCTTCTCGAGGGCGTCCTGGAGCGCGAGGCCGTTCATGACCGTCGCCAGCATGCCCATATAGTCGCCCGTGGCACGTTCCATGCCCTTGGCGGCCGCCGCGAGACCACGGAAGATGTTGCCGCCGCCGACGACGATGGCCATCTCCACCCCGGCGTCCTGGACCTGGTGGACCTGGTGCGCGATGAACTGGCACACCTGCGGGTCGACGCCGTACGTCCGAGTGCCCAGCAACGCCTCACCGGAGACCTTGAGCAGGACCCGATGGTAGCGCGCCGATTCGGTCACGGACGCCGCCCTGGGATTCGCGTCCGGGCTTCGATCACAGGTCTTCGCCCAACTGGTACCGGGTGAAGCGACGGACGCGGATGTTCTCGCCGATCCTGGCGATGGCGTCGATGACCAGCTGGCCGACCGTCTGGTCGGTGTCCCGGAAGGGCTGCTCGTAGAGCACCACCTGCTGGTGCCACTTGCGCATCTGCCCCTCGACGATCTTCTCGCGGATGGCCTCCGGCTTCGAGGTCACCGATCCGTCGGCGAGCAGCTCGGCGCGCTTGCGGTCGGTGATCTCGGCGGGGATCGACTCCACGGTCACGAACTCGGGCGCGACGCCGGCGACCTGCATCGCGAGGTCCCGGACCAGCCGCTGGAAATCCTCGTTGCGGGCCACGAAGTCGGTCTCGCAGTTGACCTCGATGAGGACCCCAAGGCGACCGCCGGAGTGGATGTAGGACGATACGAGGCCCTCGCGTGCCTCCCGTCCGGCCTTCCTGGCGGCCGCGGCGACGCCCCGCTCCCGAACCAAGGTCACGGCCCGGTCCAGGTCGCCACCGGTCTCCTCGAGGGCACGCTTGCAGTCCATGAACCCCGCCCCGGTTCGCTCCCGGAGCTCCTTGACCGTCTCGGGCCTGATGGTCGGCGCGTCTGACATGTGTGCGTGGGTCCCTTCGTCAGTAGGTGTCGTGCGTGATCAGTGGGATACCGGTGGCGAGCACCGGGACGCGGTCAGCCTGCCGGTGCGGCGTCCGGCACCACCACGGCTTCGGCCTCGGGTCCGCCGGGCAGGAGCTCTTCCTCTTCGGGGTCAGGCGTGAAGCTGAAGGTGCCGCCTGCGGCCAGCGCGGCGACCATCTCGTCGCTCGCCTCCTCCGCTTCCGCGACCTCGGCCGCCATGGGCGACTGGTCCGCGGACCGGGCCGCTCGCGAGCCGGCGCCCTCGATGGCAGCGTCCGCGACGACGCGGCACAGCAGCCGGATGGCGCGGATGGCGTCATCGTTGGCGGGGATGATGTAGTCCAGCCGGTCCGGATCGACGTTGGTGTCGCCCGTGCCGATGACCGGGATCTCCAGCTTGCGGGCCTCGGTCACGGCGATGTGCTCGCGGTGCGGGTCGACCACGAACAGGGCGCCCGGCAACCGACGCATCTTGCGCATGCCGCCAAGGGTTCGCTGGAGGCGCGCCATCTCATCGGTCAGCTTGGAGGCTTCCTTCTTGGTCATCCGGTCGAACTCGCCGTTCGCCTGGCGGGCTTCCATCTGGTCGAGCAGGCCGAGTCGCTTGCGGATGGTCACGAAGTTGGTGAGCATGCCACCCAGCCAGCGCTGGTTGACATAGGGCATCTCGGCGCGCGCAGCCTCTTCGGAGATGGGCTCCTGGGCCTGCTTCTTGGTGCCCACGAACAGGATCGTGTCGCCGCCCGCGACCGTGTCCGACACGAACTCGAGTGCCGCGTCCAGGCGGGAGACCGTCTGGGCGAGGTCGATGATGTGGATGCCGTTGCGCTCGGCGAAGATGTACGGCTTCATCTTGGGATTCCAGCGGCGTGTCTGATGCCCGAAGTGGACACCGGCCTCAAGCAACTGGCGCATCGAC
>JBBSOS010000263.1:0-4320 GCA_038259505.1 Candidatus Limnocylindrales bacterium
GGGCCGCGTTCGCCGCATTGGACGAGTTTCGCAAGCGCATCGGCCCAGACCGGTCCGGAATGTCCGCTGCCGAACAGGTCCGGCGCGATCGGGATGCCCTGGATCGGCGCGACCAACGACGGGGGGCGGGCGACCTGGCCGCCTCGTTCGATGACCTGTGACTCGGACGGTGGTCGTGTGTGACGCTTCGGTGGCGATCGCCTGGCTGCTCGATGAGCGAGCGCCATCCTGGGTCGTGGACCTGTGGGACGCCGCGCTGGCAGCGGACGTGGACCTCCAGGTACCCGCGTTCTTCTGGCTGGAGGTCGGCAACCGGCTGGTACAGCAGCCGGAGACGTCGGATGAGCAGGTGCTGGAAGGGATCCTTCGACTCGAGGGTGTGGCGATCCAGACGGTTGACATGGACCGAAGTCTGAGACTGATGGCCATCCACCTCGCGCGTCGCTTCGCCTTGTCGGCGTATGACGCCTTCTACCTGGCTGTCGCGGAGACATCGGGTCTCGCGCTCGCTACGCTGGACCGACGCCTTGGGACCGCAGCCACAGCCGCGGGTCGTCGCTACGGAGATACGTCATCGGCGACGAGAGGACCCAAGGTCCACGAAACGTCCGCCGCGTATGGCACGGCCCGGACCGCCGCCGATCCGACGTCGCTTGCCGCGCTGGGAGCCTACCTCGCCGAGCTACGGGATGCGATCCCGGCAGACGGCTGACGATCAGTCGCGGAACAGTGGCTGGGTCCAGGCCGTGAGGCTGTCCGAGTCATCGATACGGGCGCGCACGTATCGATCGCCGTCCTGCATCACGTAGCGCGCGGAGAGACCCTCCTGGACGTCGAGCACCCGGCCGTCGGCGCCGATGAAGCTCGTCCGGTAATGGAGCTCCCACTGCTGCTCGATGTCGACCGATAGCTCCCCGCCAGCGGCATGGACATCACCCAGCGTCACACCGGTCGAGGCGTAGCACGCCCCCGCGTCCAGCGCCGCGAGCAGGGCTGCCGGTTCCGGCCGCTCGGCGTACACACACATCCAGGCGCGACCCGGGTTCGAGTAGGGACGACCCCAGACCTGGAAATGATGGGCATCGTCGACCGCGACGCCGAGCATCCGGTGATCCGAACTCAGCAACCGGTCCCAGGTCGCCTCCACCGACGGGAAGCCCGGCCTGCCACCGAGGTTGTTCACCTCCGGTCCGGCATTGTGGATCTCGAACAACCGGACATCCCGCAACGCAGCCAGGTCGTCCGCACTGACCAGCCAGCGGAAGTTGGGATGGTTCACCGAAGGCACGCCACCCTGGCTCCGGATGGCATCCACGTTGCCCTGGATGGTCGAGCGCACGTCGGCCTCGAACGCGGGGGCGATGCGCTCCCGGATGCCCAGTCCGTTGACGTGGATGTCACCCGACGACACCTCCTCGCCGCGGATGAGGGTCATCGGTCCCGCCGCATCGCGGAGACCGTCCGGATCGGTCAGGACATCGTGGTCAGTGACCGCCAGGAAGTCGTAGCCGGCGTCCCGGTACCAGGCAACGACGACGTCGGGCGCCGAATCCCCGTCGCTGTTGGTGGTGTGGGTGTGCAGGTTGCCCCGGTACCAGCGCGCCATCAGGCTTCCTCCTCTGGATCGTGGCCTGCATCGGCCCCTGCATCGAGCAGCATGCAGGCACTGCCCGGGAAGCGGACCGTGATCCGTCGGCCCTGTTCGGGCTGCCCCGAGCCCGGGCGATTGAAGGAATCGAACAGGATGGTGCCCGCGTCGCCATCGAGGAGCAGACGGACGCGGATGACAGGCCCCAGGAACTGGACATCATCGATGATGCCCTCGAGCTGCTCCGTCGGCGCTTCGGGTCCATCGAGGGCGATGGCCTCCGGTCGGATGGCCACCGACAGCCGTGCCCCGTTGGCACTGCCAGGTATCGATCGGCGACCAAGGCGAACCGTCTGGCCGCCGATCGATACCTGGCCGGTACCGGCATCCACGACGGTCGCATCGAGCACGTTGAGCTGACCCACGAACCGGGCCACGAACCCGGTGGCCGGCGCCCCGTAGATGGTGGCGGGCGGTCCCACCTGTTCCACCCTGCCCTCGCTCATGACCACGACCGTGTCGGACAGCGACAGCGCCTCCTCCTGGTCGTGGGTGACGTACACGGTGGTGATGCCCAACTGGCGCTGGATCGACCGGATCTCCTGGCGCAGCGAGACCCGGATCTTGGCGTCCAGTGCCGACAGGGGCTCATCGAGCAGCAACACCCGGGGTTCGATGGCGAGCGCCCGCGCGAGCGCGACACGTTGCTGCATGCCGCCAGACAGCTCGTAGGGGTACTGGCCGCCCTTGCCCGAGAGATGGATGAGTTCGAGCAGCTCCGCGACCTTGCGCCGGATCGCGTCCTTGGCGAGATGTCGCACGCGCAGCCCGAAGCCGATGTTATCGGCGACGTTCATGTTGGGGAACAGCGCATATGACTGGAACACCATGCCCACATTCCGTGCGTGCGGCGACGTGCGACTGATGTCCTCGCCGTCGATGGAGATGCTACCGGCAGTGGGCAGCTCGAAGCCCGCGATCATGCGCAGCGTGGTCGTCTTGCCGCAGCCGCTCGGACCGAGCAGCGACACGAAGTCGCCTTTGGGGACCTCGAGGTCGAATCCCTGGACCGCGACATGCGTCGGGAACTCCTTGCGCACCCCGGACAGCTCAAGGAAGGCCATGATCCCTACTTGACCCCCACGACGGTGACGCGTCCGCGCGACTTGCGACCGATGAGCGCGATCATGCCCATGGCCAGCCAGGTCAGGCCGAAGCTGATGAGGCTCACCGCGGCCGGCTCGAAGGTCTTGGTGCGACCCAGCAGCGAGAGGTACGGCCCGAACGCCGGCCGGAACAGGAAGTTCGCGATGGTGTACTCACCCATCACGATGGCGAAGGTGAGGAAGGCGCCGCCAAGGACCGCGAGCCGGACGTTGGGCAGGATGACCCGCACGATGATGGTCGGCCAGCCAGCCCCCAGGCTCTGGGCCGCCTCCGTCAGGCTCTGGATGTCGATGGCGCGGAGACCGGTGTCCACGGATCGATACATGTACGGCAGGGACAGCACGACATATGCGGCCACGAGCAGGAACGTGCCGCCGATGTCGGTGGATGTGAGCGGGAGCTGCAAGGGTGGTCCACCGCCGTACAGGCGGACGAGCCCGAACACGAGGACGACCGGTGGCACCACGAACGGCAGCAGGGTGATGAACTCGATGGCCGGGCGCATCCGGGGCACCTTGAGCCGCACCCAGTAGGCGGTCGGCACGATGAGCAGGGATGCGGCCAGAATCGTCAGCACGGCGCAGAAGGCCGAGTAGATGAGGCTCCACCAGAACTTCGGGTCGTTGAAGGTGTTGGTGTAGGCCTTGAAGGGCACCGTCATGCCCAGCGACACCTGGAACGTTGCGATCAGGGGTAGCACGAAGTACCCGATACCGGCAACGAGCACGATCCACCAGACGATCCGGTTGCGCCGACGCTTCTGGCTCGCGGGCTTGGCGTGACCGGCCATCGCGCCCTGCGTCGCGCCGATCCCCGAGACAGCGCTGGGGCTCGTGGTCATCGCATCCACCGCTCGGCTTTCCGCTGGAGCCAGAGGTAGGCACCGATGGCGACGGACATCACGACCACCATCGCCATCGCCATCGCATAGCCCAGGCCCACATTGTGGAGCACGTCACCACTGATCTGGGAGCCGATCTTGACCGCCACGATGGGGATGAGGCCGCCGGTCAGCTGGTATGCCGTGGCCTGGGCGCCGAACGCATTGCCGAACAGCAGGATCGCGGTGCCCAGGATCGAGGGCATCAGGATGGGCAGCGCGACATGGCGCCAGTACTGCCGGGAGGTCGCGCCCAGGTTCTCGGCAGCCTCGCGCCACTCCCGCTTGAGGCCGTCGATGGCGGGCGCGATGATGAGGATCATGAGTGGCAACTGGAAGTACAGGTAGACCAGCTCCAGGCCGGTCTGGGTGTACAGGCTGAAGCCCTCCTGGTAGAGGTTGATGCCGAAGGTCTGGCGGATCCAGAGCGTCACCAGGCCCAACTGGCCAAGGGTGAAGATGAAGGCCAGCGCCAGGGGCACGCCCGCGAAGTTGGAGGCGACCCCGGCGAATGTCATGATGGGTGCCCGCAGCCATCCGGGCAGACCCGCGAGAATGACCGCATACGCGATGAGGAAGCCGAAGATCGCGCCCAGGACGGCAGTGACCAGGCTGATCTCGATGGTGGTCCGGAACGCGAGCACGATGTCCGGGCGGGACAGGTCCGCGTAGTTCTGGAGCGTCA
>JBBSOS010000264.1:0-4285 GCA_038259505.1 Candidatus Limnocylindrales bacterium
CGTACCGGAGCGCATCGGGACCCGCGGTCGGCGCCACGGGGCCGACGAGGCCCGTGGGCCGCGCATCCGGTGTGGCGAGCGGCTGGCTGGAGGCCGCGCAGCCGGCAAGGAGCACGAGGCTCACGAGGACGGCCATGAGTCGCGCCAAGCGGACCTTGGTGGAACCCGGGCGGTCGGTGCGTGCGAAGGGTGATCGATGCGGCACTCGGGCGAGGATACCGCCGGATCGCGCCCGGGCAGTCGGGACGCCTGCCAGGCCCGCCGGCGCCCCCGCTTGCGAAGCGCAGGTATGCTCGATGCACGCGGGCTGGACGCTCCAGCACGCACCTGATCATCGGAGGTCCCATGGCTCGGTCGATGTGGCGAGGTGCCATCCAGTTCGGGCTGGTCACCATCCCCGTGCGCCTGTACCTGGCGACCGAATCACGCGGTGGGCTGTCCTTCAACCTGCTCCACAAGGATGCGAAGGAGGACGGTGAGCTCGTCCCCTGCCTGCGGCGCATCCAGATGAAGACCCATTGTCCGGAGCATGGCGAGATCTCCCGGTCGGACACGGTCCGCGGCTACGAGTGGAGCAAGGGAGAGTACGTGGTCATCGACGAAGGCGATTTCGAGGCAGTGCCGTTGCGCACCGTCCGGGCCATCGAGATCGAACAGTTTGTCGAGACCACCGCCGAGCGGTCCGCGCCCATCTTCGTCAAGCAGGCCTACTACCTGGAACCAGAACCGGTCGGTCGCAAGGCGTACGGCCTCCTGCAGGCGGTCCTCGCCGAATCGGGACTCCAGGGGATCTGCAAGATCGTGCTCAAGGACCGCGAGCAACTGTCCGTGCTCGACCCCTACCGATCCTCCATGTTGCTCTCGACCATCTACTGGCCCGATGAGGTTCGCGACCTGGGCGAGCTGGACATCCCCGCCACCGAGGCCGACCCGAAGCCGGCCGAGATCGCCATGGCCAAGCAGCTCGTCTCGGCCATGACCGGCGAGTTCGAGCCCGAACGCTATCGGGACGACTACCGCGAGGCGCTGCTGAAGGTCATCGAAGCCAAGGTCGATGGACAGCCCGTCGCGGTGCCCGAGCCCGTCGCCGTGGCACGCGGCCTGACCGACCTGATGGCCGTGCTGGAGGCGAGTGTGGCCGCTGCGCGCGATGCGCGGGCAGCCGTACCGGCCGCGTCGACGAGCGCTCCGGCCGCGCCCGCGGCGGAGGAGCCGATCCCGGTGACTCGCGGCAAGCGCACGTCGTCGAAGGCGAAGACGAAGGCCACGGGGACCACGGCCGACGCCTCCAGGGCGGAGTCCGCGACTGCCACGGAAGCCGAGACCGGGGCCGGATCGGACGCCGGATCCGAAGCGACGACCAGGGCGGCTCCCGCGCAGCGACGCCGCAAGTCGGCCTGACCGTGGCGGTCACATGACCGACCACCAGTGCCCATGAGCGCCAGGATCCGTCCGGGCGCGGACCAAATGGCCCTCGGTCTCGACCAGGTTCCGGTCGAGGATCCGGTCGGGCCGCGGCCCACGGTGCCCGACGGCCCATGGTCGGCCGGGATGGTGCCTGGCGAACGGGCCGCACCATTCGATGACGAGGCGTGGTTCTTCGAGCCATGGTGGCCGGGGGTGACGGCCACCATGGTCATCGACGAGGGACGTGTCTGGTTGCGCGCAGACCAACTCACCGATCCGCTCCCGGCCTTCCCCGAGCTGGGGGGCGCTGCCACGCAGGTGCGGGCACGTCAGCTCGTCATCGTCGGCACGCTGCTGGTGCTCGATACCGAGGGGCGTCCCGATCTGGTCGCGCTCCGCCGACGCCTGGTCGATGCCGAAGATCGGCCCGGCACCGGCGCCTTCATCGCCGCCGACCTGCTCATGCGAGACGGCAGACGCCTGGTGGACGCACCATTCTCCAGACGCCGCACCGCGCTGCTCGAGGCCGTGCCCGATGGCGACCGGTTCCTGGTCAGCCGCGGGCTCCATGGAGAAGGCCCGACCCTCGCCGATGCCGCGGCATCGATGGGCATCGAGAGCATCTCTGCGCGTCGGCTCGATGCCCCGTGGCATGCAGGGCCAGCGCCGGATGCGTGGCTGCGGATCCCGGTCGTCGCGACCGATGTCGGCCCGGTCCGGCCACTCCTGGTGCTGCTCCAGCGGCTGCCGCTCGACTGAACACACGCTGCAGGCGCCCGCCGAGGCATACACCGACCCCAGAGGTACCACCCGAGGGGTCGGTACCAAGGTACGGGGGGACACGGGACGATCGTTCTGGCACTATCGGTCGTGTCGGAACGGCGCTGAAGCGGGCGCCACACCCACATCCCAGTGCACGCTCACCAGCGTCACATGATCGGAGCGGTCGCGTCCCAGGGCGATGCGTGCCGAAGACCCCTCTGTCGATCGACAGAGGGGTCGTTCATTCCCGGGCGCCCCGAACGCCGTCGCGGCGCAGGTTCAGGGGCCTGGCGAGGGGACTCCCGTGGGCACGTCGGGATAGGTCGGCGTCTGCAGGATGCCCAGGTGATCCAGCGGCCAGAATCGCAACCACGCCCGGCCGATGATCTCGTTCGTGGAGACGACGCCGAACTCGCGGGAGTCGACCGAGTGTTGCCGGTTGTCGCCCATCACGAAGACCTGGTCCGCGCCGACATCCCACGCGTCCTGGTCTATGAGCGGCTTCGTCACGGCGCCGGGCGCCACATAGGGTTCATCTAACTGGACGCCGTTCACCCAGACGCTGCCGTCGCGCACCTCGAGATGGTCCCCGGCGACACCGATCACGCGCT
Source organism: Candidatus Limnocylindrales bacterium (assembly GCA_038259505.1). GTDB lineage: Bacteria > Chloroflexota > Limnocylindria > Limnocylindrales > CSP1-4 > JAFMJV01. Next base: position 2,781 of record JBBSOS010000264.1, read on the forward strand.
TGATGTAGGGGGTGGATGAATCATCCTGATCCGGCGGGTGGAGGACCACGATGTCCCCCCTGCTGTAGCTGTCGAAGCGCGGCGTCAGCTTGTCGATGAGCAGGTGCTGGCCGTCGGCGAGGGTGACGTCCATGGACTGACCTTCGACGCGGTAGGTCTGCACCAGGAAGGTCTGGATGACCCAGTACAAAGCGACCGCAAGGATCACCGTGACGGCGATCTCGATGAGCCAGCTCAGGCCCTTCGATCGGGGCCGCTCCTGCGGCAGTGGTCGTTCGGCGGGCGGCATCATGGGAGGGGGGTAGGGAGAACTGTCAGTCATCGCCGGTCAGGGTAGTCGACCCCGCCTTCGGCCGCGTCGCGCACCCGGTCAACGGGTCGTTTCCGGGGCGGTGTCGGTCGGTATCCGGCCCGTGCCCGCGTGGGGGGACTGCCAGGACGGGCCGGACCAGCCATGGTCATCGCCGCGGGTGCATCCGGCATCACCCGGATGGGAGGTTGCCAGGGTGTGCATGATGGGGATGCCGTGTTCCCCACCGAGCGCGGTTCCGCGGGGAGGTCGAGCGCGTCTGGGCGCGGCTCCCTCCCCGCCTTCCAGGCATCACGCGCGGCCGGCCTGGGCTGTTGCGGGCCCGTCGCTATCGGCGGTCTGGCCGACCGCGCTACCCTGTGATGATGGATGCCATCGATCGATGAGCAAGGTCGAGTTCGACATGCCCCATGCGCTGGTGACGCTGAGCACGGTCGACGGTCACGTGGAGATCGAGGTCTGGCCGAAATCGGGCCAGTCAGCCTACGTCGTCGTGAGCGGGGACGTCGCCCATGCCATCGCAGAGAGCGTGCTCGGGCTGGCCGACGAGGTGGGCTCCGACCCTGGGCTGGCGGCGGTGGACGAAGAGGGCACCGACGAGCCGGCGGCGGACGAAGAGGGAACCGACGAGCCGGCGGCGGATGGGGTCCTGATACCCTCGAACATCGTCGACCTCGCCAGCCGTCGCAAGCCGAACTAGGATCACGCCGAGACCGCCGACGGCATGACCGCCTATGGCATGGTCCGAAGCAGCGACGTGATGTACTCGTCCTGCCCACGCAGGATCCAGACGGTGCCACCGACGCCGTATACGTACGCGGCATCACGGCCGGGTCCGCCGGCGTCGCTGACGCGGGTGACCGCCCTGCCTCCCAGTTGCCGCTCCTCGAACTGGGGATCGTTCACCTCGGAGAGCACGAACAACTCGACGAACCCATCCCGGAAGGCTCCACTGTCGGCGCCGCCGACGTGGAGACCAAGGATGATGATGCCGCCGTCATCGGCTCGCGCGTGGCTGGAGATGATCGTCGGGCGGCCGACTCCGCCCACGCTGTCGAGCAGGGCACGGAATCGGTCCGCGACGGCGGCTGCGTCCGTGTCGCTCGCGTCGATGTTCGCGAACACGGTCGAGGCGGGGAACGACTGGGTCGTGGTCTCCGCCCCTCGGCCGCACACGGCGCACGAGGAGCCGCAC
>JBBSOS010000265.1:0-4282 GCA_038259505.1 Candidatus Limnocylindrales bacterium
CGACCAGGGCGTCCTGGCCCAGGGCGCCGTCGCGGTGCAGGGCAACCACGTCCTGCTCATCGCCCGGTTCGCGGATGCCGATGCGGCCGCGGCCGTCTACTCCGATCTCCAGGAGGGCGAGGTCGCCGGCAGCTATCACATCGATGGCGTGCTGGTGGTCAACGCCGACGACGCCGGCAAGGTCTCCATCCAGAAGCTGACCGATCACCACACGAGGCGCGGCCTCAAGTGGGGCATCGTGGCAGGCGTCGTCGCGGGCATCGTGTTCCCGCCCAGCATCCTCGCGAGTGCCGCCTGGCTCGGTGGCGCCGGACTCGTCGTGGGCAAGATCGGCAATGTCCGCGAGAAGGACAAGGTCGAAAAGGCCGTCGCGGACGTCATCACCGCGGGGACCTCGGGCATCCTGGCCCTGGTGGACGTCAAGGACGTGCCCGCCGTCAAGGAAGCGCTCCCCAAGGCCCAGGAGGTCAAGACCATCCCGGTCGAAGACGCCACGGCCGAAGCCATCGAGAAGGCCGCCAGCTCGCCCGAGGCAAGCGCGACCGCCTGAGCAACCGCGGGTCCATCCGGCCCCGACGACCTGCGCACTCGACCCCGGCCGTGTCGGTCGGGGTCGAGTGCTGCCTGGTGCGCGCCGCGGGTTGGGCACGCCGCGTATCCTGTGGACAGTGAACGCACACGCCCTCGACTCGACAGCGGCACGAAGCTGGCGATCGAGCCCAGGTTCGGGCGCGATGCTGCTCGATGCCAAGCTCACCCCTCCGCCGGTCCGACCTGGGATCGTCCCGCGATCAGCCCTGGTGGAGCGTATCCGCGACCATCCCGCGAGGGTCGTGACCATGGTGGCGCCACCTGGCTACGGGAAGAGCACATTGCTGCGGCAGGTTGCCGAGTCCTCCGCCGGGTCGGTCGCCTGGGTATCGCTCGACTCGACCGATAACGACCCCACGGTATTCGTGTCCAGTGTCGCCGCGGCCATCGATCGATCGGGTCGGCGATCGGACACCGTGATGGTCCCGAACGTTCGGCCCATGGCCGGTGCCGCGGTCGAGGCGCTCGCCCGTCTGGTCGGATCTGTCATGGAACCCCGGACTCCATCCTTGCTGGCGCTCGACGACCTGCATGAGGTCTCTCACCCAGAGGTGCTCGACGCCATCACATGGCTCGCGGAGCACCTGCCTGGCGGCCTGCGGCTGGTGGTCACCAGCCGCGCGATGCCGGGGCTGCCGCTCCCCCGGCTCCGGGCGCGGGGCCAGCTGCTGGAGATCGGGCTTCGTGATCTCGCCTTCGACGCGGCCGAGGTCGGTCGGATCCTGCACGATGCCGGCCTGGACCTGCCTCGCGATTCGATCGCGGAGCTGACCGACCGATGCGAGGGGTGGCCGGCAGCCGTCCACCTGGCCTCGCTGTCGCTCCGGACCGATGCCACGAGGCCGTTGGCCAGGTGGCCCGGCGATGATCGCTTCCTGGCCGAGTATGTGCGGTCCGAGATGCTCGACCAGCTCGATCCGAGCGACCGACGCTTCCTCCGGCAGGTCTCGGTCCTCGACAGGATGAACGGATCGCTCGCCGATGCTGTGACCCGCTCCCATGGAGGGAGCGCGACCCTGGCACGGCTCGCCCGGGCAAATCAGTTCCTCGTGCCGCTCGACGGCGGTGGTGACTGGTATCGCTGTCACCACCTGCTTCGGGAGGTGCTGGCTGCGGAGCGGGACGTGGATCCGCCGAGGGAACTCGCGACCCTGCGCCGACGGGCCAGCGAATGGCACCAGGGCAACGGTGACATCGAGCTCGCGGTCGAGTACGCCCACGACGCTGGTGACCTGGAGCAGGTCGCTGCGCTCCTGGAACGTAACGCGCTCCAGATCCATCGGCGGGGGCAGATCGCGACCCTCGACCGATGGTTCGACTGGTTCGACGATGTCGCCCTCCTCGAACAGCACCCGCCCCTGGCATTGCTGGGCAGCATGGTGTTCGCACTGGTGGGTCGCACGACCCGCGCGGAACGATGGGCCGACGCTGCGGCAGCGGGCACCTGGTCCGGGGAGCGGCTGCCAGACGGGTCGACGGACATCGATGGTTGGCGAAGCATGCTCGAGGGGATGCTGTGCCGCCGCGGTCTCGCCGTCATGCGTGCAGACGCGGAGCGAAGCTTGCGACTGATCCACCCGGCCAGCGCCCTGCGAGGCATGGCCATGCTGCTCGAGGGATGGATCCACCTCCTGGACGATCAGTCCAACCTCGCCGACCAGGTCCTCGCGAACTCGGTCGATGTGAGCATCGAGACCGGTGGTTTGCCAGCAGCGATCACGGCCCTTGGCTTCCGGGCGAGCCTGGCGGCGCGTCGCGGCGACTGGCCCGCAGCCAGCGTGCATCACGAGACCGGCGTCCGCCTCATCGCGGAGCACCGCTTCGAGACGTATTCCACGAGCGCCCTGGTAACGGCTGTCGGCGCCCGCCTTGCGATGCGCCGCGGGCATGCGGAGCAGGCGCGGCGCGACCTGGGCGCCCTCCAGCGGATGCGGCCGATGCTGACCGCGGCTGTGCCTGTCCTGTCCACGACCGTGCGCATGGAGATGGCCAGGGCGCACCTTGCGACCGGTGACATCGGTGGTGCCCGGACCGTGCTTCGGGAGACCGCGGACATCCTCATCCAGCGGCCAAGCCTGGGGATCCTGCCGATGCAGCACGCGGCACTCGCCAGGCAGGTCGCCGTCGGAGCGGGTGCGCCCGGCGCCACGACGTTGACCACGGCCGAACTGAGGCTGCTCGCCTACCTGCCGTCGCATCTGACGTTCCGGGAGATCGCGGCCCGGTTGTTCGTCTCGCCCAACACCGTCAAGACGCAGGCGATCGCCGTGTACGGCAAGCTCGGCGTCTCGTCACGCGGCGGCGCCATCGAGGCCGCCGTGCACGCTGGACTGCTGGACGCCTCGCTGGTCCGTCTGCCGGACGATCTCATGCACACGGGGTGATGTGTCGGGGCATCGCGCGGTGTCCCATGTCGTGGATGACCCGCTACACCCACCCAAGAGCCACCGTCCGCCCGGACGACGGACCTGGCCCGGTGTCGTCGGCGATCCGTCACACCCTGCGTGACCTCGTGGTCGGCGATGACCGGGCGATCACGCGCATCATGTCCGGCGGCTGCGCTCCGATCGTCGAGAACCTCGACCAGCGAACCGTCTCCTTGCTGCGACTGGCGGCGCTCATCGCCGCGGATGGGGACGCGACATCCTATCAGCGCGAGATCGCTGCCGCGCTCGCAGGCGGCGCGACGACCGACGATATCGTGGGGGTGCTGGTGGCCGTGGGGTCGATCACCGGCTCATCGCGCCTCGTGGCAGCCGCGGGCAAGGTCGCGCTGCCCATCGGCTATGACGTGGAGGCCGACCTGGAGGCGCTCCCCGACGAGGTGACGGACGCGACGAGCCGAACCTGAGCGTCAGACGGCGGCTTCCTGCTCCAGCTCCAGCAGATCCTCGTCGGCGTCCTCGGTCAGCTTGAGCCAGATGAACAGGCCAGCAAGCAGCGCCAAGGGCACCACGATGGCCGCCGCCAGCAGCAGCCCGATGACCGCGCCGATGAACTTCAGGATCCCCATCGCGATATCGACCTCCGCATCTGTTGCTCGTACCCGGCCCAGTGTAGGACCTTCCGGGATCGGGGTCTCGGGCGCCGGTCAGCGCTCCGATCGGAGGCGCCATGCCGGACCCTGCTGGACCATGGTGTCGATCTCCTCCGGGGTGAACTCAGCCAGGACGTGGTGGGCGCCGGTCCGCGTGCCCATCAGCAATCGCACCAGGTACGCACCGTCCTGCTCGAACAGGAACACGTCCCTGGGCCGCTGCTGATCGAGGTAGCGACCCAACACCCGCAGCGCGCGCTCGTACCCACTCGCCACGGCCGGCGCCCCGTCCGTCCTGGTGCCGCGGCGGGCGCGGGCCTCCTCCATGAACCGCGCGATGTCGTCATCGAGGAACGTGTAGGTCTCCTTCTCGTGGCGCCCGGTGATCTCGTTCACGGACGGCGTGGACCCCTGAGCCGCGACCGCGACACCCTGGACCACGAACCCATCGGGCGCCTCCAGGATGAGGATGCTGCACATCCCCCGCTGGTCGATGAAACCGCCCAGGGACCGGAAGACCTCTTCGTAGTCCTGCCGTGGCCGTCCTTCGTAGATGCGCATCGGTGCCTCTCGGGGAGCGTGTCCGGGTCGGTGAGTGCCAGGTGGGTGCGGCGACGGGCTGGGGAAACGACGGGCTCGGGAGCGACGGGCTCG
>JBBSOS010000266.1:0-4264 GCA_038259505.1 Candidatus Limnocylindrales bacterium
ATCCCCGGTGCAGCGCCACGACGCCCGCGAGCATCGCGAAGCCGTTGAGCCACAGGACCGGCAGCGACAATGCCGCCGAGACCAGGACCGTCCAGCGTCGGTCGGTACGGGCTCCCCAGATGACGAGGATCGCGGCGACCGCGACGCGGAACGGGAGCGGGATGGCGACCGTGTTGCCGGATCCGGGCTCCGAGGTCTGACCCAGGGAGCGCACCCACTCCAGCCACAGCGTCGGCGCGAGCACGAAGCTCACCGCTGCGATGGCCACGGTCGCACCTAGCGCGATGGCCAGCGAGCGCCACTCTCGACGGACGACGAACCAGAGCAGGCCGATGCCCGGTGTCACCTTCGTGAGCAGGACGAACGACCACGTGGCTGGCCAACGGAAGCCGAGCACGATGGCGAGGGCCAGCAGCAGGTGCACGTTGCCGATGAACAGCTCGATGGCGAAGACCGGGATGGCCAGCAGGGCGAGCGCCCATGGTCCGACCATCCAGACGTACAGGCCGACGCCCAACAGGAACCAGAGCGTCGCGAACACCAGCCATGGGATCGCGGTCCAGAGGGTCATGAGGGGCACGAACACCGGCGAATAGCGATAGATGCCGTAGCCCGCCGACACCCCAGGTCCGGCGTAGACGGCATCGCGCGGGTAGCCCCAGTAGGCACGCGCATCGAAGCCGAATCCCCGGCTGCTGCCAACCGCCGACGTGAACGCCCACCAGAGCACGATCGCGCCCAGGACGCTCATCGTCAGGAACAGGATGAGGCGCCAGTCGACCCTGCGGAGGTGCATGACGGACACCGTCGCAGGCGTGGTCCATCGTCACCACCGGCCACTGGTACCGGCCGCGACCGGTACGCAGCGGTCTACTCGATGAGCTCGCCGGTCTCGAGCCAGTGGCAACGCTCCACGGACAGTTCGAGCGTGGTGGCAGCCCATGCGTCACGGAGGCCACGCTCGTCGCGGAAGCCACCGAGTGCGACGGGTCGACAAGCCTGTGCCAGCACCCACGCGATGGCCACCTGGTTGGCCGTGGCGCCGATCTCGGCGGCCACCTGCTGTGCCCGGAGACGCCGGGCCTGATTGCCAGGTGTGTCGTACGCCGCGACGTGCGCAGGCGCTGCGGATGCCGCATCCCAGTCGGGCTCGAAGTATCCCGACGACTGCGACGACCAGGCCAGGAGTGACACGTCGTTGGCGGCATACCATGCGAGCGACGCTTCGTCGCAGGCATCGACGCAGCCGTGGTGCACCGGACGGCTCGGCGCGGCAAGACCCAGGTAGGCGCTGCTCGACGCGATAGGCGCACCGCCCGTGCTCGCAGCGTAGGCCATCGCTCGCCCCAGTCGCTGCGTGGACCAGTTGGAGACGCCAATGGACCGGGTCCGGCCACTGGCCACCTGGGCCTGGAGACTGTCGACGATGGGCTCGACGGGCAGGCTCTCGTCGTCACGGTGGACAAGGAACACATCGATCTGGTCCACGCCCAACCGCTCGAGGCTCTCCTCCAGGTCACGTGTGATGGACACAGCATCGAGCCGGCTGGCCCAACTGGGATCGGGGTGAGCGCCCTTGGTCAGCAGGGTGACGGAGTCGCGGGCACCCGACGAGCGCAGCCACTGCCCGAGCACGCGCTCAGACTCCCCGAAGCCGTAGCGGGCGGCGGTGTCGATGAGCGTGCCGCCGAGTCCCACGAAGGTGTCCAGCAGCCGGTGTGCCGACTCGGCCTGCTCGAGGCTGAAGCCGACGGTGCCAAGGCCGAGGCGCGTCGGAACCGGTGGCATGGCGGCGGACGACGCGGTCGTCGGCATCGCCTGGCTACCGGTCATCCGGGTCGTATCGGTCATCCATGTCGTGTCGGACCTCCGGGTCGGTTCGTTCATCATCCGCTCTCCCCCTCGGCCCAGCGCTCCACGGCCACGGCCAGGAAGCCGAAACCCTCCGCCAGTATCCCCTCATAGCCGCTGGGGGTCCCGTCCCACAGCCGCCAGTCGAGCCCGGACCCGATGCCTCCGAACGACGAGTCGTCCGCGACCGTCGATGCCAGCGCTGCCAGCGCCTGCTCGCCCTCGTCCGTCATGCCCACCGCATACAGCGCCCGCAGGAAGCCGCCGGTCCGATGATGCGTGGCGCCCCCCTGGAGATAGCCGCCGATGGGCAGCCCGAACACGACGCCACCCAGGTCCGCCTCCGCGATGGGATGGAGATTGATGGGGATGCCGTTGGCCAGGTCGCGATAGCCGACGGCCTCGAACTCGCGCCACAGCGCCCCCATGGCACGTCGCGCGCGATCGGGCTCCAGGAGGCCGTTGGCGACCGCATCTCCGATGAGCATCGGGTGGCAGTAGTCGTGGGGGGTGCCGTCCGGCGACCGCCAGCCGATGGGCCACGCGGTGCCCTCCACGAGGAAGGTGGCCTGGTAGCTGGACCGCAGGCGCTGCGACCACGCCTCGAGATCGGCGGCGGCATCCTCGCGGTCGAAGCGACGAAGGCCCGACGCGAGGTAGCCCAGCGCGCCGTACAGCACCGCGTTCGACCAGCCATCCTTCCAGCCCATCGAGACCACGTCCGCCCAGGTCGTGCTCCATTGGTGCTCGCCGCTGATGCCCCGGCGGCGGCGACTCTCGATGAGCCCGTCGCCATCCACGTCCCGCCGCTGCATGGCCGCGATGGCGCGCACGATGCGCGTCTCCTGTGCCTCGAACCAGGCCCGGTCCGTCAGTGCCAGCAACCGACCCAGCCCATACAGCGCGTCGGCACCGAGCATCAGGTACTCGTCCTCGATGACGAAGTCGCCTCGACTGGTGTTGCCCGACCCGTAGCCAGGTGCGCCCGTCAGCCAGCGTGCCATCGAGGACTCCAGGAACGCGACCGGGTCGACGCCATCGACCGCGGCTGGCACGGCCGTGACCACGTCAGCGAGTGGGTCCAGCGATCCTGCGCAGTGCATCGACGCACCGTTGTTGGAGAACGTGGCCGTGTCGGCACGGAACGTGAGGGCAGTCACGAGATGCCGGTCGAGGGCACGCCGAACATCCAGCGGTGCGTCGGGCGTGACCCGCGCCAGCCGAGGCGTCCGGACCTCCAGTCGGACCGATCCGCGCGCCTCGCCGGCGTCGATGCCGTAGGTGCCGTCCGGATGGATCCTCTCGGCCAGCTTGAACTCGAGGGTGTTGGTGTCCAGGGGTCGGACGGAGTCGCTGCGCAGCAGGACATCGGCGGTGGCGCTGACCACGAACGAGCCGTGGCCCGGGAAGTGCCACGTCGCGGTGGGTCGGACGTGACCCGTCTCACCAGCTTGGATGACCTCGGCAAGGACCGTGCTCGCCGACACGCGGTTGTCGGTGGCGATGTGCCACGCGGAGCTATGCCATGCGCCGATCGGACGGTCGGCCTCTCGCTGTATGTCCAGGTCGATGGCATCCTCGGTGATGGTCCAGACCAGCCGGTACCGAACGCCCGCATCGGGGAGGGACAGGTCCTGGACCACCTCATTGCCACGGACAGTGACGGAGCCACGGACGGAGGAGCCCAGGAACCCCGCTGGCTCGCGGCCGTCGAGCAGCGTGAGTCGGGGACCCTGTGCCAGGTGGTATGCCTGCGGGTCGCGCAGCACAGGGTACACGCCGGCCGGGTACAGGCCGCTGCGGACGATGTCCATGCTCCGGGGCTGCTGCAGCAGATCGGTGCCGGTCCTGCCGGTGCCATCCACGTCGACAGCGAGGGACGCGAGCGTTGCCGACCGGAGACGGAAGCCGATCTCCAGCCATCGCGTGCGGAACCGCACCTGGTCATGGGTGCGCGACGCATGGACGCCCGGGACCGGCTCGGGTTCGAAACCGTCGAGGTGCGACTCAAGGAGCGCAAAGTCCGGGCGCTGCCACGGCATCGTTGCCTCACCATCGAGCACCAGACCTGTCCGGGCGAGGTTCCACGACGGCCACTCCCGGTCGATGGCGGCCGCGTCGATGACCGCCATCACCAGCTCGGACTCCAGCGACACGTCGTACCAGATGGTCTCACCCGGATCCGGCAGCCGACCGGTCCGCCACGCTCCGATCTCGGTCAGTCGGCCGTCCCGGAGCGCCAACAGCCTGACGGCGGCCGGGGCATCGAACTCCTGGCTACTGGCACACTTGTGATAGCCCACGCCACGCTGGATGCCGAGGCGCCGGATGCGCAGCGGCCCTGACACGCCCTGCACGGCACGCCCATGGACGATTCGCATGCCCGGCTCATCATCGGGTCGCGCCGCCCATA
>JBBSOS010000267.1:0-4246 GCA_038259505.1 Candidatus Limnocylindrales bacterium
CCATTCGTGACCGATGAGGCAGCCAGCCTGCACGGCGTACGGCTGACCACGGTCGCCGACATCCTCGCGTCCGCCGATGCGGTCACCGTCCATGTGCCCCTCACGCCCACGACCCGGGGCATGATCGGAGCCGCGGAGTTGGCGACCATGAAGCCCAACGCGCTGCTGGTGAATGTTGCGCGGGGCGGCGTCATCGATGAGGCCGACCTGGCGGCGGCGCTCCACGCCGGCACCATCGCGGGCGCCGCCATCGACGTCTTCTCCACCGAACCGCCCGCCCCGGACAACCCGCTCCTCGCGGCGCCCCGGACCATCCTGACGCCCCACCTCGGTGCGTCGACCGAGGAGGCTCAGACCCGGGTCGCGGTCGAAGCCTGCGAACAGGTCGTCGATGTGCTCGCGGGTCGATCTGCCCGGTACGCGGTGAACGCCCCCCTGCTGACGCCCGAGACGGCCCAGGCGCTGGCGCCCTTCCTGCCGCTGGCCAGGACGCTGGGTCAGTTCTACGCCCGCTTCGCGCCCGACCTGTCGGGGCTGACGCTCGAGGTGGCCGGTGAGCTGGCGGCCCACGACACGTCCTCCCTCGTCGCGGCCGCGCTCGGCGGGCTCCTGGAACGGGACACCGAGGATCGCATCACGGTCGTGAATGCCGCGGCCATCGCCAAGGCCCGGGGCATCGTCATCGCCGAGCGCAAGACGCCCGATGCCGGCCGCTATGCGTCGCTCGTCACGCTCTCTGGCCCCGTGACCGCCATCGGCGCCACCATCGCGGCCACCGAGGGTCGCATCGTCCGGTTGGACGAGCACTGGCTCGACGTGCCGGTCGCCGCCCACATGCTGGTGACTCGCCACCAGGACCGGCCCGGCACGATGGGCACAGTGGGTCGCATCCTGGGCGAGTCGGATGTGAACATCAGCGCCATGTACCTCGCGCGGACCGATGCCCGAGCCGATGCGTTCATGATCCTCGCGCTCGACGATGCGGTGCCCGATGCAGCGGCCGCGCGGATCCGCGCCGAGGACGCGGTGCTCGGCCTCTGGCTCATCGACCTCGAGTGAGCGACTCCTCGTCCGGCCAGACTGATACGACCCTCGCCCTCGTCCGCCACGGTGAGACCACGTGGGTCGCGGACGGACGCTTCCAGGGCAGCTCCGACCCGCCGCTGTCGGAGCTTGGCCAACGACAGGCAGCAGCCGTTGGCCGCAGGCTGACCGACCGTCATGCGCCACCGGCGCTGCCGCTGCCACCTGGTGCGCCGGTCGGTATCTGGCACTCGCCGCTCGCCCGCGCCGCGTCGACGGCCGGAGCCATCCTGGCGGCCCGCGAGACGTCCGTGCCGATGCACCCGGAACCCGGTTTGCGCGAACTCGCGCAGGGTGAGTGGGAGGGTCACACGCAGGCCGAGGTGATCGCCTGCTGGCCGGACGAGCTCGCCGCATGGCGAGCCGATCCGATGCATCACCACGCTCCCCGCGGCGAGCCCGTCGTGGATGCCGCGGCCCGCGCTGCGACCTCCGTTGAACACATCCTCGCCGCCATCGGCGGCGGGCTGCGCGGGTCCTGGACCGGCGACACCGTCAGCCGGTCGCAGGTCCTGGGATATGTCGACCCGACGGCGGGTGGTCCAGGCGACGTGCCGGAGCCCCTCATCGAGCCCTGGGCCCTGATCGTCGCCCACGATGGCATCCTGCGCCTGGTGCTGATGCACCTGCTGGACCTCTCCCTGGACCACTACTGGGAGCTGCCCTTCGGCCTGTGCTCCATCACGGTCGTCGAGATCCGCGCGGGACGTGCCCGTCTCCGGGCCCACAACCTGGGTGAATACCTGCCCGAGTGACCGCCTCAGCGGCGGAGCAGCAGGCGCAGCAACCGGAGCCGCACGCGCCGGTACGCATCGAGGAGGGGACGCGAGGCACGATCCCCCCGCACGGGCGCGTAGCTCGCCTCGACCTTGGCGTCCGCGACCACGCGCAGGTCGCGTGCAGCGGCCGGCACCACCCTCGACAACGTCACGGTGTACTCATATGGGGTCTGGCTCGGACGGGGACCCATGCCCAGACGCGTGGCGAGCGCGACGATGCCGCGCCAGGCACGCTCGGGTTCCCGACCGGGAAGCCGTCGGAACCACAGCAGACCCAGCACACCGGCCAGCAGCACCAGGCCCGTGCCGCCCGCGAGGAGCAGCAACCACGCTGGTGGAACGCCGGTCGAGGTGCCAGTCACGATGCCCGGTGCCGCGGACGCCTCCGGCCCGAACGACTCCATCGGGGGCTCCGTCTCCAGCGGCCCGAAGCTCTCGAGCGGATCGGTGGCATCGGGATCCCCCGTCGGGAACGGCTCGTCGGTCGCGAGGGGCTCGCCCACCGGCAGGTCGGTCGCGACCTGCCCGTTGTCGACGAGGCTCGGGGCGCCCCCCGGGGTCGGATCGAACCGGAGCCAGCCGACACTGTCGAACCAGACCTCGACCCAGGCATGCGCGGCACTCATGTCTACCTCGTAGGTGCCCAGCTCCGCAGGCCGGCCCGGCAGGTAGCCCTCGACGTAGCGGGCAGGGACGTGCAGGGCACGCAGCATCATCGCCATCGTCGTGGCGTATTGCTGGCAGAAGCCGACGCGGGTGCGCAGCAGGCAATCGGACGTCGTCTCGCCGCCCCGACACAGGCCACGCAGGTCGGTGTCGTATCGGAACGACGGGTCGGTGCGGAACCACTGCTGGAGATCGAACGCCAGGTGATACGGGTCACGCCGACCGCGGGGCTGCCCAGCCCGGAACGACCTGGCAGCGTCGATGGTCGCCTCGCCCGCCACCGCCGAGGTCACGTCGCTGAGGGGTGCCAGCCACGTGTCGTCCTCGGCCGCGTCTGGGGCCAGGAGCTCGCTGACGGTCAAGCCATCGGGATCCGATAGCGCTGGCTCCATGCCGCTCACGGTGTAGCGGTCGCCGATGCCCAGGCGATCGGACGCCTCGAGCACCTGGAGCGTGCCGCCGTCACCCATCAGCTCCAGGCGCGCCGCGCGGTCGAGGAGGACCGGGTTCTGGGGCGCGGGCAACTGGATGCCCCTGAGGGACACGGACGTGATGGTCGCATCGACCCGGTCGTAGGCGCCTTCACGTCCGGACACATCGTCGACGCTCGACCCCAGGAGATCGCCGTTGGCCGCGACGGTCTGCGTCGTCGTATCCGTCCGACGCCAGCGACGTCCATCGAACGTGTCGTACGCGGCGACCGGCCAATAATGTGGGCCGCTGTCGAGAGGGTCCGCGGTGAACACCAACTGGTTGCCCTGCTGCCAGGTGCTGGCGATCGACCGCGTATCCGGGAAATCGCCGTTGGTCCCATCGCCGTTCGCCGGGCCGACGACGCCGTCGAGGTTCGCGACCAACTCGGCCACGACGGCATCGAGTTGCGGGAATGCGGCCGCGAGGGAACGCGAGCTCACCGCCGCCGCGAGGAGCATCGACCCCGCGAGCATGACCGCGATGGCCGCGGCACCACCCCGCAGGAACAGGCCACCCACCAGCTGGCCACCAGCGATCCGGCTTCGAGCCCACCGCTCACGCTGGTCCTCGAGGTCGAGTCGGAGCACGAGCAGCAACGATGCGGCCGCGAAGACCACGAACCAGAGATCCTGCGGCCGATCCGCGGCGAGGATCTCGAGCAGCAGCATGGCGCCGAGGGGCACGATGGCTCCCATGGCATTCGAGCGCCGGAAGACGCTGATGGCCGCGAAGATGCCCGAGGTCCAGGCGAGCGCGCTGACGGTGACCAGGAACGCCGACGTCTCGGTGGTTCGACTGCCGGTGACCAGTACGTCATGCAGGAACCGGGCGAGCGACTCGTTCAGGTCGCGCAACTGTCCGGGGATGGTCGGGGCATCCGAGATGGCGGTCGCCGCCAGCAGGAGGCCGGTAGCCGTGCCCACCAGCGCCGCGATGAGATCGACCCAGCCAGGACCCAGCTGACTGCACGCCAGCACGATGCCGACGATCCCCGCCGTGACCATCAAGAGCGGCAGCATCCCCGTCTGGCTGGTGCCGCCCGGCCCGACGCCCATCCATCGCTGCTCATCGATGGCGAGACCGGTCGCGCCCAGCATCACCACCAGCAGCAGCACGCTGCTCCAGCCCTGCTGTGGGCCGGCCAGCCAGTGCCGGACCCGGAGGGCCGGCGTCCTGCCCCTGCTCGCCCCTTCGACCGCGGCCGTCACGCGACCCGCGACGCTGGTGACCGGCCGGACAGCACC
>JBBSOS010000268.1:0-4228 GCA_038259505.1 Candidatus Limnocylindrales bacterium
CCCCGGCGCGCTCGCTGCATGCAGGGCGATCCTCGACCGGATCGTGGACGAGACCGTCGAGGCATTCGTGAACAGCCCTACCGACGCGGGCCTCGTCGACGCCCAGATCGCTGGGCAGGGTGGGATGGAGCAGCCGTGAGCGATGCGGTATGGCAGCCGATCGGCACCGTCGAGGTGGACTCCGGCTGCGTGGTCCTCGGTGACCCGACCTACCTCCTGCCATCCGCCCAACGGGAGCGACCCGGCATCGACTACCAGGTAGTCATCGATGCCGACTGGCGACAGGCAGTGACACCCATCGCGTCGGGGATGGCGCTCCTCTTCCAGGGATTCGGCGGCGATGGCAGCTATCCGGTGTCAGGACTGTTCGAGGACGGGAGGCTGGTCGCCGTGCGGGTGGACTTCGTCGAGCCCGAGTGATGGACCACGGACGCCCACCCGCGTGTGCCCCATCCTGGAGCGCCGTGCGGCCTATGCTGCCCGGATGCCGCACCGGGAGGCAGCCGCGAGGCTGGCGGCCATCGCGAACCTGCCCATCGGCTGGCTGCTGGAGGACCCGAGCCGCGACGGTGAGGAGTTGGTCCTGCGCACCACCGGACCGGATGGCGACGAGATCACCGTGTCCGCACTGACTGCGGAGCAGGCGTGGCAGGCGATGGCGGAGAGTCTGGCGGCGATGGGAGCGGGACGGCTGCTCCGATAGCGGCCGCGCCGGGCTTGCAAGGATGGTGCCCGGACGATGGTCCCTGCGAGTATCCTCCGGTTCTCCCCGTACCCAGGCGGGGCGACAGGAGGCAATGCTCATGAGGTCGAGCACGCGTCGACGTGTGGGGACGCTGCTCGCGTCCACCGCACTGCTCGCATCCACGGCAGCTGCGACGATCGTCCCGGTATCCGCGATGGCAGCCGGCGGTCCGCCGGGATGCGTCGTCCGGGACGGCAGCGCACGGTTCCCGACGCTGCAGGCAGCGGTGGACGCCGCGGCCAGGGGCGACACACTCTCGGTGCGGGGTACCTGCGTCGGCGGCACGGTCATCACCAAGCCGCTGACCATCGAGGGCGTCAAGACCAGGAGCCGCGGGACACCCAAGCTCGACGGCGCCGGCCAGGATGTCGTGTCGACGTCCGCGAGCATCAAGCTCGTCGACCTCGTCATCAAGGGCGGTGGCACGGGCCTCGTCGCGGGTCGCAAGTCGGACGAGACGGTCACGCCCACCGTCACCCTCAAGCGGGTGCGCATCAAGGACAACGGCGGCGGCGTGGCCCTTGAGATCGCGAAGTTCGTCATGCGGGACAGCGCGATCTTCGACAGCGTTGGGAGTGGGATCTACATCGACGACTCGAGGACCACCGTGGTGGTCCGGGACAGCACCATCCACCACAATGGTCAGGCTGGGGTCTGGATCAGCATCCTAGGGGGCGCCCTCACCGCCATCGATTCCTCGATCCACCACAACGGTCTGGGCATCCGCACCGTCGACGGCCGTCGTGTGACCCTCTCGGGTTCGTCCATCCACCACAACGTCGGCAACGGCGTCCAGATGGAGGGTGCGGGCCTGTACCTGCTGGACTCGAGCAGCATCTACAGGAACGGGGGAGCAGGCGCGCAGATACAGGGCACTGGCGTCCTATGCAGTCCCCGGAGCTCGATATACCGCACTCGCGCCTACGGCATCGCGTACTTCAGCCGTGCCAGCTTCGGCGATGGCGGCTGCGTCGCGGGGGCCAACGTCCATGACAACCTGCCTGAGGACATCTTCGACGGTCGCACCTACTAGACCGAGCGTGCGGCCATAGCGGCTGGGCATGCCACCGACGCACCTGCTCTTGCAAGCGGATGGACACCGGATACTGATCGCTGACCGGACGGCGGGTGCTGCTGCGGCCACCTCACCATATGGCGTAGGTAGCGGGCGCCTGGGTCGTTCCTGGCGGACTCGGGGATCGCTGCGACACC
Source organism: Candidatus Limnocylindrales bacterium (assembly GCA_038259505.1). Lineage (GTDB taxonomy): Bacteria > Chloroflexota > Limnocylindria > Limnocylindrales > CSP1-4 > JAFMJV01. The sequence continues at coordinate 1,958 of JBBSOS010000268.1, forward strand.
GTGGCGTCACGACTCGGGCCAACCCTGGTCACCATGCGAACGGGGAGCGTCCACCGCGGTACCGGCGGCGGGTGCAGGCGCCACCGTGGTGGCGCGCGAGAGTCGGGCCGGACTGGCGACCGGCTCGTTCGTCCGTGGCGCGACCTGAACGGCATCCGGGCGAACGTGGGGTGCGGACACCGCGATGTCCGGGGAGCGCCGGGCATCGTCCTGGGGCCGGGCGGGTGGCTTGACTTCCGCACGACTCGGGTCGTCGAACCATCCGGGAGCAGCCGACCGCCGTATGTATCGGTAGGAGCGACGTCCCATCGACCAGTGTCCTGCCCTGGATATCGCGGGCTCCCAGACGATCGCCGGTGCGGTCGATGGCCCGGGCTGGCCGGTGCGGGTGCGTCGCGTCGGGCGTCCCCGGTGTCCTCCCGCCATCCCCAGCGTGCCGGCCCCGTCAGCTCGGGTCGGCCGTCCTGGGGGTCAGCTCGAACATCGGATGGCTGCCCACGTGCCGGATGTGCTCGTCGAGCGTCGCATCCGCCGCGAGCGGTACGAAGACCCGCGCGAAGCGGGCCATGAGCCGGTTGCGCCGGAACGGGGCGAGCGCTGCGAGCAGGATGGGGCCGCCCTCAGCAGCCGTCAGCTCGGTCGCATCCACGGTGGTCTGGCGCCGGCCGCGGTCGAGTCTTGCCTCCCGGGCCGCGCGCAGGTTCCTGACCCAGTCGACGTCGCCGTACGGCGACTGGACGAACAAGCGTCCGTCCACCTGGAGCAGCGCCACCGGGAAGGTCCGGGCCAGGCCGGACACGCGACCCCGCACGGTCAGCAGCACGTTGGGACCGGCGGGAATGCCCGCGCGCATCAGCCAGCGCATCAGCGGGTTGGACCATGGCACGATGCGCGGTACGCGTGCCGTCCGGGGAGCGGTGATGTCCGCCATGTCGGGTGGACCTCCTATGCTGCGGCGGGTGCATCCCGCGCCATCTGGTAGGGACACGAAGCGGGGCCCCGGGATGTGACCGATGCCGTCACATCCGGCCCCGCCCATCCGTGAAGAGGTCGATGACGCAGTCGCTCCCCAACCATGGACCCGACGACGCGACCGACCGTGACCGGCGATCGCGGCTCGCCCACGACTTCGAGCGCCATCGCCCATACCTGCGGGGCGTCGCGTACCGGATGCTGGGCTCCATGGCGGAGGCGGAGGATGCCCTCCAGGAGTGCTGGCTGCGTCTCGACCGCCGGCCGCCGGAGGACCGCACCGGCCTCCGGCCGTGGCTGACGACGGTCCTCGGCCGCATCTGTCTCGATCAGCTGCGCCGGCGCCACGCCCGTCGGGAGGAGCCCACCGGGTCATGGCTGCCGGAACCGGTCGTCCTCGACTACGGCTCGCCGGAAGCGGACACGATCCGCGCTGATTCGCTGGGCCTCGCGCTCCTGGTCGTGCTCGAGACGCTCAGTCCGCCGGAACGGCTGGCATTCGTGCTCCACGACGTGTTCGCGGTCCCGTTCGACCAGATCTGCGTCATCGTCGGACGGTCGCCGGCGGCAGCACGGCAGCTGGCCAGCCGGGCGAGACGCCGCGTGCTGGCCGCGCGCCTCGACCCCGACGCCGACATCGCCGTCCAGCGGCAGGTGGTCGATGCCTTCCTCGCAGCCTCGCGCGACGGCGACCTGCGGGCGCTGCTCGTGCTGCTCGACCCGGACGTGGTGCTGCGCCTGGACACGGGCGACCGCCCCGGCGTGGCGCAGCCTCCCCTGTCGGGCGCCACGGCGGTGGCCGAGTACCTCCGCTCCGGCGCCCGGTTCTTCGCGCCGCTGTGCAGACCGGCCATCGTCAACGGGGGAGCCGGCATCGTGGTCGGACGCCCGGGTCGCACGGTGGGCGTCGTGGGCGTCACCATCGTCGGCGGGCGGATCCGCGAGGTCGATATCGTCGCCGACCCACGCAAGCTGGGGCGGGGGCACTCGGGCTCGCGAACGTGAGAGACGCGGTGGGCACGCGCCAGGCGGGACCGGCACGTCCCACCGACTCAGGCGCCTCTTCTCCGGGATGCCTCCATGGGACTTGAGTCCCAGACGATATGGAGCACTCGGGCCGGGGCCTGGCCGCGCCCCAAGAACGCCGCGCCCACAGGCGTCGTGCTGCAGACGGGCTAGGCAAATGACCAGGAGATCGAGTCCCTGGTCCGGAACCGGAGCGACCACGGCGGAGTGGCATGCTCCCCCGAGTTGGTCGCTCTCGAAACGGCCGGCAGTACTGCGGCCTCCCGCCCTGCC
>JBBSOS010000269.1:0-4182 GCA_038259505.1 Candidatus Limnocylindrales bacterium
GGCCCTCCGGAGAGGTGCGCGAGGGCCAGTTGTGTCATGGCCACCCGGAAGTCCCGCGACATGCGCGTGTCCTTGAGCACCCTGGAGGTGATCGACCGTCGCAGGTCGAGCCGGATGATGTCGGGATCCAGGTCGCTGGCATCAGCCAGCCGGCGGAACAATGGCTCCGTGCCCGGGGTCGCTGGCTGGTATCCCTCGGCTGCGGCCAGCCCGGCCACCATGTGATCCACCGACTGGCGCCAGTCGAGCTGGGCTGCGACAGCAAACAGGAACTGGTCGGCCAGGTGGAGCCGGGTCGTGGCGGCGTCGATTCGAGCCACGGCGAGCCCGCGGCCGGATGCCCGGTCCGCCAGGCTATCGGCCAGCGCTGAGATCGATCCGGGATCCGTCCGTGCGCCGACCTTGAGCGCGGCTCCTCCCGACGGCACGTACTCCGCGAGGTACTCACGGTCGATGACGTCCACCCATTCGACCGAGCCGATGGTCGCGCTCATGCGGCAGGCTCGAACCGGATGCCGTAGTACGTCAGCACGTGCCCGTCGGGTGCCACGAACGTGAACACCCCCTTCGCCGACTTGGTGCCGGTGCTCGCTGGCAGTGACACGCGTGCCCCGCTCCTGGTGGTGGTGATGCCGCTGCGATCGAGGAGGAACAGGCCGCGGGCGAAGTCGTTGGTGCCGAAGTCCAGCGCGGATCCAGGCAGCAGCGTCAGCGCCTCGTAGACGATCGACAGGGGAGCGACCGAGCCGGGCCCATTCGGTTCGACGATGAGCCGGTATGCGCGGTACACGGCCTCCAGGAAGCGTTCCGTGGCGAACGCCGGCTTCCGGGTCTGGTTGGCGACCAGGGACGCGACGATGGCCGTTGGGCGCAGCGTGGTCACCTTCCTGCGATCCACCTTGAGCGCCCGTGCCTGCGGCAGGATCCGCACGATCGAGGGGAAGGAGACCAGTGCGCCATCGCGACTGTCGATCCGGAGTCCGCTGTCCCTGGCGACGTCGAGCAGCTCCTGCTCGTATCCCGCGCGGAGGTACTCCTCTTCGTCCTCTGCACGGAACGGCCAGGACGACCTCGCATTGCTGACGTCCTGTCGAGCCGCCTCGGATGCGGATGCCAGACGCTCCGACAGTCGATGGATCGCGGTGATGTCGCCGAGCCGGGCAGCCTTCTGCAACTGCTTGGCCAGCGACGCGACCGAGGCGGTGGCCTTGACCGTCGCGTCCGCGGCGCGCTCGACCTCCGCGAATCCCTGCTCGAATGTCTTCACGCAGTCCACTGCCTCCGCACGGATGATCACGACGACGACTGAGATGATATGCGTCTCGTTGGGCTGAGGGCTGTCTACTCCTCGGACGTGGTCGCACCCGCAGTGTCGCCGTAGCGGCCCTGGTCGACGCGACCGCCGTTCGGCTCCGGTTCCCGATCGAAGGCTGACGCCGGGTCCCCCGCATCGATGGCCGGACTGCCCGGCTGCAGGTGGAAGTCGCCGTTCGCGGGGTCCACGAACATCGGGTCGGTCGTCAGGTTGCCCTCGCCGTCGATGGCTTCCTCCGAGGTGATGTAGTTCGCCGTGACCGCGGAGTCGGTCGTGGCATCGATCGCGAAATCGTCTCCGCCGTTGCCCCAGAAGATGGTGTTGGTGACGGCAACCTTCGAGTGACCCTCCACGTACAGGCCGTTGCCACCCTGCGTCTCGCAATCGTTGGCGGCCACCGTGGTGTGGTCGATGGTCACAGTCGAGCCGATGGTGTCGTAGCCGTCCACATAGATGCCCACGCCGCCCGTCGTGCCGCCGGTCGGGCAGACGTTGTGATGGATGAGCTCATGGTCGAGCGAGACGACGGCGCCGTCATCGATGAAGACGCCGCTGCCCACCGATGGCGCGTCGTTGCCGGTCACCTCGTTGAACGACAAGGCAGCCGAGCTTCCCTCGCCGAACACGATGATGCCGCCGCCCCAGCCGTAGCCCAGCTCGCGCCCGATCTCGTTGCCGCTGATGAGGTTGCCGCTGATCTCGGCATCGGTGGCCGCGATGTACAGGCCACCGCCGTGGTCCGCGATCCCGACGTTGTCCGCCACGGTGTTGCCGCTGATGATGGGCGTGCCGCCGGTGACGGCCACGCCGCCGCCGCGGCCGCTGGTGTTGTCCCGGATGACGTTCTCGATGATGGACACGTTCGAGCCGTCCGCGAAGATGCCGCCACCCAACGGGTCACTATCGCCTGGTGTCGAGGGTCGGGTGTCGTTGCCTTCGATGAGGTCGTGGGCGATGAGCGGCGCGCCGCCCTGGATGTAGAGGCCGCCACCCAGGTCGCCGTATTCAGGCAGCACGCTCCGGCTGCCGCCCGTGATGCGGAACCCGTCGATGGTGGATGCGCCCGCCTCGACGAGGCTCACGACCGAATCCGTGCCGTCGCCGATGATCGAGGTCACGTTCGTGGTCGGGTCGCGCTCGCTGAAGTCGGCCGAGTAGCCGCCGAACAGGTTGAGCGTCCGATCGCGGACCTGCACCAGCTCCGGGTAGTCACCCGCGGCGACCGCGATGGTGTCGCCATCGGAAGCTGCGGCCAGCGCTGCGCCGATGGTCGAGAACGGCGTGGCCCTCGAGCCATCCTCGGCATCCGAGGCTTGGGAGTTGGCGACGAACAGGTCGGCATCGACGGCCTCGCCGGATGCCACGGGCCCCACGGACGCTCTGGGTGTCGGAGTTGTCGATCCCACCGGCAGTTGGGGCGAACCTGCGCGGGCCGCCTGCCCGGAGTCGGGGTCGACCGTGAGCGACGAGACATCGACCGCCTCGAGGTCCGAGCCCAGGACCTGGTTCAGGTTGTGGAGCGTGTCGTTGTCCCAGCGGTCGTCGGGCACGCCGGAGATGAACCAGGGCGATCCGTTGTCGGCCAGGATCATGCCGTAGGTCATGAGCGCCTGGAGGATGATCTGGACCTCGGGCGAGAAACCCGACACGTCGAAGTCCGCCCGCAGCCGGAACCGCTGGCCCATCGGCGGGTACTCGGCGCCCTCCTGGTCGGACGCGTCGTGGCGTGCCGGCCACACATGTTCCCGGCGGGTATCGGGTGCGGTGAAGCGGAGCGCGTGGGTGATCTGGCCCGACGCGACCTCGTCATAGCGCACGAGGCCCGGCAGGATGGGCATCCCGGCCGCGTCCGCTGAGGTCCAGCCGTCGGGTCGGAGCGCTGACGAGGTCAGGTCGAAGACTGCACCGGAGTCGGCCGTCCAGCTCCCGTCGTCCTCCGGGAAGGCGTTGAACAGCTCGTACAGGGTGCAAGTGTCGCTGTCGACGACCAGCACATGGCGGTCGCCGTCGGCATCCGGGCCGCCCTCGATGGGTGCGTTGGCCGGGATGGGATAGGGGCCGGGGTCGCTCTCGTCCGCGTACAGGAAGCTGACACCGACCCGCGCCTGGTCACCGGGGACGACGACATACGGGATGCCGATGGGGCCGTCCTCATCGCCCGACCCGACGTCGGGGTGGAAGCCGACGTCCGCACCGATGGTCCCGATCCAGGCGTCGGATGAAGGGTCGACCGGCAGGGTGTCGACGGGCGTGTTCCAGATGTCATCGCCAGGCAGGACGGGGCAGCCGGCCAGTTCCGGGGACGTCCCGCCGGTGGCTGACCCGTCGGGGACCGGTGACTGGGCCAGTGCCCCGTGTGCCGCGCCCGCGACGATGGCTGCGAGGGCGAGCATCGTCGCCCGGGTCCGAGACCGATCCACGTTCCCTCCCATCGATGTCGTGCGCTGTGCGCCCGCCCTCGGAGTGTAGTGACTTCAAGAGCCCGCATGCGGGTGCTTTACCATGCCTCTACCATCACGATGGTAGGATCATGGCATGCGAACCACCATCGACGCTGCTGGCCGCCTCGTCGTCCCTCGCGCCCTCCGGGAGCGGGCAGGACTGCTGGGGCCCGGCGAGGTGGACATCGAGATGGACGGCGCCGCGATCCGTATCGAAGCCATCAGCGACGGCACCCTCGCGCAGGAAGCGGGGCGACTCGTCATCCCGGCCACCGGGACGGTCGTGACGGCCGAGACGGTGGAAATGCTCCGCGATGCCGACCAGCGCTGAGTCGCGCCGGACGGTTGCGCCCAAACCCGCGGCCAAGCCCGCGCCCAAGCCCTCGGCCAGCGTCGCGACCAAACCCGCGGCCAGCGCGTCGATCA
>JBBSOS010000270.1:0-4168 GCA_038259505.1 Candidatus Limnocylindrales bacterium
ATACCGACGAGCTCAGCGAGCCACCCATCATCCGTCGCACAGGCCCCCTGCTGTACCTCCGGCTGCGCAGGACCGACTACACGGCAGAAGACATCGACGCCTGGGCGGCCCGACTCGCGCCGTTCCTCGAGGACGGGGTCGATGCATGCGTCTTCCTGCGCCATGACGCAGACGGTGGGTCCGCCCTGGATGCCGCATCCCTGCTGGCGCGGGTCGGCCGGAGCCGCTCATGACGACCCCGACCGATGCCCCGGTCATCAGCGTCGAGGCACTTCGGAAGCGGTACGGCGACATCCAGGCCGTGGATGGCGTGTCCTTCGACGTGGGCCGGGCCGAGATCTTCGGCATGCTCGGTCCGAACGGCGCCGGCAAGACCACCACGGTCGAGATCATGGAAGGCCTGCGTGCCCCGGACGAGGGTCGGGCGACCGTGCTCGGGCTCGACGTGGCGAGCCAGGCGACCGAGCTCAAGGAGCGTATCGGGGTCCAGCTCCAGGTCGCGGCGATGTATCCCAACCTGACGGTCGCGGAGACCATCGAGCTGTTCCGGAGCTTCTTCCGACGTGCACGCCCGACCTCGGAGCTCATCGAGGCGCTCGACCTGGGCGAGCGACGCGATGCGCCGACCAAGGTGCTGTCCGGCGGTCAGCGACAGCGGCTCTCGGTGGCCCTGGCACTCGTGAACGAGCCGGAGGTCCTGTTCCTGGACGAGCCGACCACGGGCCTTGACCCGCAGGCTCGTCGGTCGCTGTGGGATCTGGTGCAGGCGCTCCAGGCTGGTGGCACGACCGTCGTGCTCACGACCCACTACATGGAGGAAGCCGAGCAACTGTGCGACCGCCTGGCCATCATGGACCACGGCAAGGTGCTCGAACTGGGCAGTGTGCCGGACCTGGTGGCACGCCGGTTCCAGGAGTTGGCCGTCCGTTTCGACGAACTGCCCGAGTTGGCTGACGACGTCCTCGCGAGGCTGCCCGCGGTCAGTCGTGTGACCCGGGATGGTGGCACGGCAGCGCTCTACACGCGCGATGTCGCAGCGACCATCGGCGGACTGCTGGCGGCCACATCGTCACTGGGCACTGAGCCGGGGAACCTCGCGGTGCGACGTGCCACGCTCGAGGACGTCTTCCTGGACCTCACCGGCCGAGCATTGCGGGACTGACCATGCGATCACTCGTAGCACTGACGCGTGCCAACCTTCGAAGCTTCAGCCGGGACCGCGCGGCCATCTTCTGGACGCTCGCCTTTCCCATCGTGTTCGTGCTCCTGTTCGGGTCCATCTTCTCGGGCAGTGGCCCGAGCACCTTCAAGGTCGGCTGGGTGGACCAGGACGGGACCACCGCATCGGCACAGTTGCGGGGTACGTTCGGGGCGACCGGGACCTTCGAGCTCACGGACGGCACACTGGATGCTGCGCTGGACACGATGCGCACCGGCGACCTCGCTGCGGTCATCGTCGTTCCCAAGGGACTGGGCCAGGCGGTCGACGGTGCCCGTGACACGACCGCGGGTCCATTGTCGCTGGACCTGTACATCGATCCCAGCCAGACCAGCCAGAGCCAGGCCATCAACCAGCTCGTCGGCCAGGTCGTGGCCGCCAGCAACCTGGCCATCTCGGGCACGCCACCCGCGCTGGCTGTCGCTCCCCGGTCCGTGCAGACGGAGACCCTCAACGGCGCCGCATACTTCGTGCCCAGCATCCTGGCCATGGCGCTCATGCAGCTGGGCATCTTCAGCGCCATCCCGCTCGTGGAGCAGCGCCAGAAGGGCATCCTCAAGCGTCTGTCTGCCACGCCCCTGCGGCGCTGGACGCTGGTCGGCAGCAACATCCTCATGCGCCTGGCGATCGCGGTCCTGCAGGCACTGCTCATCATCGGCATCGGCGTCGTGGTGCTCGGCGTCCAGATCGTGGGCAGCATCCTGCTGGTGGCCGGCTTCGTTGCCCTGGGCGCCGTGACGTTCATCTCCATCGGCTACGTCATTGCCTCGTTCGCGCGCACGGAGGAGGCCGCCAATGGGCTCACCAGCGTGGTCCAGTTCCCGCTCATGTTCCTGTCGGGCATCTTCTTCCCCATCGCGCTCATGCCCGCGTTCCTCCAACCGGCGGCCGCGGTCATGCCCCTGACGTATCTCGCCGACGCCCTGCGCCAGGTGATGGCCGGGGGGGTGCCCTTCGTGCCGCTCTGGGTGGACGCCATCGTGCTGATGGGCTGGCTCATCGCCAGCTTCCTCATCTCGGCCCGATACTTCCGCTGGGAGTAGGGGGTGCCACGACGCGATGACGCCGAGCACCTCCATGCCGAGAGCGCCCAGGAATGGGCCGCGTGGCTCGCGACATACCACGAGCGAGCGACAGGAGTCTGGCTCGTGACATGGCGACGACGCAGCGGCAGACCGGTCCTCGCCTATGAGGCCGCGGTCATCGAGGGCCTCCGATTCGGCTGGATCGACAGCACCGGCGGCACCGTCGACGGGGACCGGACGCGGCTGTGGTTCGCGCCTCGACGTCCGGGCAGCGGCTGGGCACGCACCAACAAGCGGCGCATCGAACAGCTCGAGCGCGAGGGGCGGATGGAGCGCGCCGGACTCCGGATCATCGAGGCGGCGAAGGCCGACGGGTCATGGACGCTGCTCGACGACGTCGAGGAGCTCATCGTGCCCGTCGACCTGGACGCGGCCTTCACGGGCTACCCTGGCTCCCGCGCCCAGTGGGATGCGTTCCCGCCGTCGGCTCGGCGGGCCATCCTGGAGTGGATCGTTCAGGCGAAGCGGCCCGAGACCCGAGCGAAGCGCATCGATGAGACCGCGCGCGAGGCGACCGCAGGCAGGCGTGCCAACGAGTGGCTGCCCCGCGACCAGCGAGGCTGACCGTTCGGATCAGGTCCGAGGGACAGCGACCAGGGGGGCCGCGATCCAGCCATTGACCCGGTCGCCATCAACGCGCCGCACGCGGTACCACAACCGGTCGGGGGCACCACCACAGACAGCCGGATATGCCCCACCTGCGAAGGCGGCAGCGATCGGGACCGCATCGACGAGCAGGTCGTGCTCGCCTCGCAGGGTCCGCAGCACCCGGGCGCGACTGAAGTCGCCAGGCGGCTGGCCCGCATCACCTGCGCGCACCAGCGTAACCGAGCCGGGACACGCCAGCGTGGCTGCGACACGCGCGACCCGCACCCGGCGGGCATCCAGCATGACCCGGAGCGACGAAGCACACAGTGCCTGGTCCTCCGGGAGCAGCTTGCACTCGATGAGGTGAGGCAGGCAGCCGTCGCTGGTACAACCGACGCCCACAGCTCCACGGACCGTGTCGCCACCTCGTTCCGTGGCGAAGCCGACCCACGAACTGCCATCGCGTGCACGCCGGGGAACGCTGCGGTCACCTGCCCGGGAACGCACCCCGCGGCACAGACGCGGCTCTTCGGTGCGGAATCGCCGCAGGTAGCGGCAGGCAGTGACCCCGGGCACACCATATGCGACGCCGGATGGCCCGCCGCCCCCGGTGAGCATCGACTGGTAGGCGATGAACCGGCCCGTGGATGCCCCCACCGCCGGATCACAGCCGAAGGCGCCGCAGGTGGCCGCCGCCGCGCGACCGGCACCCGCCGAACGGATGGTGAGGCCGCTGACCGACGTATCGAAGTCGCCCGCGAGGTGGCGGACGCACGACCAGCCGTCGGGGCCCAGGGCCCAGCCCGACAGCGGACCGCGCTCCTGCATCACCGGGTAGTGATACAGCGCCAGGCCGTCGCGCAACGACGCCGGGACACGAACCTCGGCGCTGCCGCTCCGGCGCGTGGCAGTGGCCTCTCCATCGGTCACGAACGCGATGCGCAACTCGCATTCGTACACGGGGAGTCGGCGCCACTCCGACGTGGTCCTGCCGGCCGACGGTCCCGGCGTGGGCGTCGAGGACGGTGCCACGACCGGCGGAGTGGCGCCATCGGCTGCCACCAGCCAGACGCTTCGATCGCCCGTCGGGACCATGAATGCCGTGGTCGCCGAACCCGCTGGCAGCTCCACGTCCTCGCTGGCCAGTACCGACCCGCGGTCGCCTGGAGCGTTCGCCGTGAGCGTCGCGGTCGCTGCATCCACGACGAGGCGGCTGGACGGGATGGCGGACGAGAGACCGAGGGCGATCGGCCGGTCGCCCAGCCACGCATCCACG
>JBBSOS010000271.1:0-4163 GCA_038259505.1 Candidatus Limnocylindrales bacterium
CAGAGCGCCAGCTCCAGCGCACCAGCACGGAGCATGCCGTCCGGGGCGACATCTACGATCGCAACGGACGCCTCCTGGCTACGACCGGGTATCGCGATACGCTCGGCTCGTGGCCGAACGTCATCAGCAAGGAAAGTCGGCTCAAGACGGTCGGGGAGCTTGCCGAGATCCTCGGCCTCGATGAGGTCGGCCGGGCGCGCATCGATGCTCAGTTGGGTTCCACGACCGCCTACCAGGTCCTCCAGCGGGAGCTGACCGAGGACCAGAGCCACCGGATCCGGGCGGGCATCACGTCCGGGACCCTCCATGGCCTGGAGCTCGTGCCGCATCTGGTCCGCATCTACCCCAACCCCGGTGGTCAACCCGGCACGACCCTTGCCAGCCAACTGCTGGGGTTCGTCACGGCGGCCGACGGTGACAGTCAGGGCCACTACGGCATCGAGGGCCAGTACGACACCATCCTTGCGGGCCGGCCGAAGATCCTGGCGTCGGCACAGGATGGGCGCGGCCAGTCACTGGAGAGCTCGACCCAGGTCGTCGATCCGGGTGCCGACGGTGAGGCCGTGACCATCAGCATCGACGCCAGCCTGCAACTGCAGTTGGAGCGCGAGCTGTTCGCGGCGTGGAACTCCGACAAGGCCAGGCGGGTGAGCGCCATGGTCATGGACCCGAAGTCGGGCGAGATCCTGGCGTGGGCCTCGGTGCCTGGGTACGACGCCAACAAGGGCGGCAACACGGACGCCAGGCTGCTCCAGGACCCCATCGTCAGCCAACCCTACGAGCCCGGGTCGGTGATGAAGATGCTGACCGCGACCTCCGCTCTCTCGAACAAGGTCGTGACACCGAGCACGAAGGTGCGCGATTCGGCGGCATTGCGGTTCGGCCCGGGCATGGTGGTCCACAACTGGGACCGCCTGGGTATGGGCCGCATCACGTTCCGGGACGTCGTCGCATACTCCCGCAACATCGGGGTCTCCCGGGTCGCGGCGCGACTGGGCCGCACCATCCCACGCGCCTCGACCACGCTCTACAAGACCTGGCGCGACATGGGCATCGGGGTCAGGACCGGCGTGGATGTACCCGGCGAGGTCCCTGGCCTGGCGGCAGATCCGCGAACGAGCCCCTGGACGCCCATCGACCTTGCGAACCGGGCGTTCGGTCAGGGTGTCACCGCGACACCGGTCCAGCTCGCGACGGCGTTCGCGCCCATGATCAACGGTGGTCTGCGTGTCCAGCCGCACTTCCTCGTCGCCGTGAGCGGCAAGGACCAGCCGTCGGCCCCGGCCCGTCGGGTCATCACCCGCCAGGTCGCTGGCCAGCTCCGGGGGATCCTCGACCACGTCACCTCATCCGTGCCCTGGTATGCGCAGGGATCATTGATCGCGCACTTCCAGGTCGGCGGCAAGACTGGCACCGCCCAGATCTGGCGCAACGAGCAGCATCGGTGGGACCCGAACACCTACAACTTCACGTTCGTGGGCTATGTCGGCGGAGACGAACCCGCTGCCGTGGTGGCGGTCACCATCGATGAGGCGAACTCGATCAGCCGGAACGAGCTCACCCTCAATGTCTCGTCCTATCAGTTGTTCCGTCGGATCGCGTTGGGCATCATCCACACCCAGGGGATCCGGCAGTCGTCTGACCCAAAGGCCGGTCAGCCGGAGCCTGGCAGCGCCGCTGAACGGGAACTCGAGCCCCAGCGCTACTACCGCCGCACCCATGCGGCGAGCCGTTCGAGGTGATGGTCGGACCGGGGTCGCGTGCGACAATGCCGCCGATCGTGAGTGAGGGCCAGCTGTCGTATCCGCCGACCGATCCGACGCGCTTCACCGCCACCGAGTTGGCGCGTGCCGTCGGTGGTCAACTCGTCCAGGCTGGCACCCGGCCGATCCGGGGCGGTGCCGTCGATTCGAGACTGGTGCAGCCGGCCGAGGCGTTCTTCGCGCTGGCTGGCGAGCGGACCGACGGCCATCGATATCTCGATGCAGCCGCCGAAGCAGGGGCCGGGGCGCTCGTGGTCTCGGACGAGCTGTCGTTGCATGTCGGCGAGGGCGTGACGGTCATCCGGGTGCCCGATACCGGTGCTGCACTGCTGGCTGCGGCAGGCGCCTGGCGGGACCGGTTCCGGCCGATCGTGGTGGGTGTGACGGGATCCCTGGCCAAGACGTCCACCAAGGAACGGGTCGCGGCGGTCCTCGCCGCCCGCTGGTCGGTGCTCAAGAACGAGGGCAACCAGAACAACGAGGTCGGATTGCCACTCACGCTGCTCCGACTCGAGTCCGACCACGCGGCTGCGGTGCTCGAGATGGGCCTCTACGTTGCGGGCGATATCGCCCGGCTGTGCGCCGTCGCACGGCCGTCGGTGGGCGTGGTCACCGCGGTCCGCGCCATCCACCTGTCGCGGGCCGGCAGCATGGCGTCCATCGCTCGTGGCAAGCAGGAGCTGGTCGATGCGCTGCCATCGGACGGCATCGCCGTGCTCAACGCCGACGACCCGGTGGTGGCCGCCATGCAGGCTGCCACCCAGGCACGCGTCCTGACCTACGGCTTCTCACCCGTTGCGGACGTGACCGCCGACGTGGTCGAGTCCCTGGGTATGTCGGGGATGCGCTTCCGGCTGCGCCTGCCCGACGCGGCCGTCGAGATCGAGAGCCCGATGCTGGGTCGTCACTCGGTGCACAACGGACTCGCCGCCGCGGCCGTCGGTCACGCGCTGGGCCTCGACGCGTCCACCATCGCGATGGGCCTGCGACGAGCGACACCGACGCCCCACCGGACGACGCTCATCCGGACCGCGACCTGGCGGATCCTTGACGATAGTTACAACGCCGCGCCCGACTCGATGGCGGCCGCCCTTGACCTGCTCGCGGAGCTGCCGGGCCGGCACGTGGCCGTCCTCGGTGAGATGCTCGAGCTGGGTGATGCGTCGGACGACGCCCATCGGGCGCTGGGGAAGCGAGCGGCGGACCGTTCCGACCACCTCATCGTGGTCGGCGATGGCGCGTCTGCCATCGCAGCGGGCGCGCTCGCGGCCGGCATGCCCGGTCAGGCGATCGCCCGTGTCCCCGACCGATGGGCGGCGCTCGAGCTGCTGCTCGCCACATCACGTCCGGACGACACCATCCTGCTCAAGGCGTCCCGGGGTGGCGCGCTCGACGAGCTCGTGGAGCCCCTCGAGCATGCCGGCGGTCCTGTGGGCAGGCCCCAGTGACGGGCATCAACGTGACCGCGGGGGGACTGCTGGTCATCGGTTGCCTCATCGCATTCTTCGCGGTCGTGTTCCTGATGCCCGCCTACATCCGGACCATCCGTCGGCTGGGCATGGGCAAGCGGATCCGGGTCGATGGCCCCCAGTCGCACTACAGCAAGGAAGGCACGCCCACGATGGGCGGCCTGCTCATCATCCTCGTGGTCATCGCCATCGCGCTGGTGATGGAGGTGGTCCGCGGCCAATCGCATGATTGCGGTTCGCCGTCGAATCCGACCACGTGCCATTTCATCGACGCGGGCAGCCTCGCGCCCCTCGCCACCCTCGCGCTCGTGGGTGCCCTGGGCGCCGCAGATGACTGGCTCAACGCGCGCAGCGGTGACGGCATCAGGGCGCGCCACAAGCTCATCTGGCAGACGGTCGTGGCGCTCCTCGTGGCGTGGCAGATCCAGCAGACGTACCGGATCGACGCGCTCGCCGTGCCGTTCCTTGGTCCGTTCGCGATCGACCCGGTGCTGTACATCCTGTTCGGTGCGTTCGCCATCGTGGCCAGCAGCAACGCCGTGAACATCACGGACGGCCTCGATGGCTTGGCGGGCGGGCTGCTGGTGTTCGCGTTCATCGGCTTCATGGCCATCGCGGCCCTCAACATCCTGCCCCAGCCCAACCTGGCCATCCTGTGTGCCATCGTCATCGGCGCGGTCCTGGGCTTCCTGTGGTTCAACGTGCACCCAGCGGAGGTGTTCATCGGTGACTCGGGCGCGCTGTCCCTGGGGGCCATGATCGCGGTCGTGGCGCTCATCACAGGCCAGGTGATGCTGCTGCCGGTCATCGGGCTCGTGTTCGTGCTCGAGACCGTCCAGGACATCGCCCAGATCCTCTGGTTCAAGTGGAAGGGCCGGCGACTCTTCCGGATGGCCCCGCTCCATCACCAGTTCGAACTCAGCGGCTGGCC
>JBBSOS010000272.1:0-4116 GCA_038259505.1 Candidatus Limnocylindrales bacterium
GCTTGTTCCTGGCGGGGCTGTCACGAGCCTGCAAGCGTCCATCGGCTGACCGGTGCATGCTCAATAGGCGTCAGACGTATGGTCGTCGAGGGGCTGGCGCTCGTCGGTCTGCTTGATACACCCCGTGAAGTCGCAAAAGGTGAGGCCGGATCATGCATGCACCGTCATTCGCCCTGGCACACGATGAAGTGGCGGTGGCCACGGCACGCTCTCTCGACGGGGTCCTGATCATCACGGAACGAAGAGTCCTCGTGGAATCCGGGGACCTGCTTACGCTCGACGTCTCCGTCGGTGATATACGACGCGTCGAACTCGACGTGGAAGTAGGGCGGCCGCCCACCTTGGTCATCGTGCCTCGCGATCCCGACGATGCGCCTTACGTGCTCGGCGTGCCCCACGACCAGCTCGAGGCGGTCGTACGCGTCGTGTTCCTGATCGGTGACCGGCTGGGTCGGCTCTCCTGAGGGTCCGTTCTGCGCAAGGGTCCGTTCTGCGCTGGGCGAATCTCCACCCTCCGAGTCGGAGGTCAAGTACCGTTCGGCCATGACCTGGGAACCAATGGCGATCGCCCTGGAGACGGAGCGGCTCACGCTGAGGGTCCGTGACGAGCGGGACGCCGGTTGGTACCGGCTGCTCGTCGGGGAGCGAGGCGAGGATATCCCGACGCTCGAGGAGGCGGCAACGCGTCTGGCGCGATTCCGGGATCTCACGGCGGACATCGGTATCGGGGCACTGACGATATCTCGCCGCCTCGAGGGCGAACCCCTCGGGTACTGTGCGCTCATCGTCGGTCGTGGCAGTCTGGACGAGCCGGAGATCGCCTACGAGCTCCTGCGGCGGTTCCAGGGGCGCGGCTACGCCACCGAAGCAGCAGGAGCCCTCGTGGCCGAGGCGGCTGCGACGGGTCGCCATCGCCTGTGGTCGACGGTCGGGTCGTGGAACGCGCCGTCCTTGCGGGTCCTCGAGAAGCTCGGCTTCCGCCGCGATCGCACGGTCGTCGATGACCATGGCGAGGTGGTGTACCTGGTCCGTGACCTGTAGCTCAGCACCATGACGAGCCCGGGAACCCGGCCGCACCGGGCATCCGTCGCCGCCCGTGGCTGCACGGTTGAACGCCGCCGCTTCCTGTCTGCTGCGCGGCCCCTGGACCATTGGTGTGCCGTGGGGGCCGAAGGGCCCGGTTGGAGCGAGTGACACGGTGGTGCAGTCTGGCACCATGGCGGATCCTGCCGTGCCAAATCTGTACCAGGTGCTGATGATCGACCGGTCCGCGGATCTCGACATCCTCTCCACGGTCCACCGCCAACTCGCCCGCCGCTACCATCCCGACTTACATCCGTCGCCCGCGGCATACGCCCGGATGCTGGAGGTCAATCGGGCCTACGACGTGCTCCGGGACCCCGTACGCCGGGCCCAGTACGATCGCCAGCTCGACCCGGTCACGCAGGACTGGGACACCATTCGCTGACCCGCGGGCCGCTCCAGCAGCCAGCTGATGGGCAAGTCAGCGATGGCTGCCAGCTTCGCGGCTCCCTCCCGATCACGCATCCGCGCAGCACAGGCCGCAGGTCACACCAGGATGGACGCGCGTCATCGACGTCCTCGATGCGCTTCCCGATGGCGTAGCAGTTCCTCGCCGATGCCACCTTTGGCCGACCACGATCTTGAGGAGCGAAGCGATGACCATGGCGCTGGCGCCCCAGGTCCTGGTTGCCGTTCGGGGTTGCCGAATGGTGGGCGCACCGGTCACCGAGGCGACTGATGCGTGGTCGTGGGACTTCGTCCGGCCATCGAACGGGCCGCCACCGTCGGGATGCGGCTGATGATCGGCGACGTCTCGACGAGATCGCCATTCACGACGCCCTACGGCTCTGGCGGCGTGGGCGCGAACCGAGAAGCTTCGTACTGCTCGGACGGCTCGGCGGCGGTCAGCAAGGGCGAGCTACGTCTGCTCGGGCGGGACTATGTGGTCCGCCGGCTGGAGGAAGCGGCGGTGGACGTGCAAGCCGAAGCCTGGCTGGGCAAGGACGTTGCCGACGTCTGTGCGGATGACGAAGCGCGCGGGCCATCTTTGGCGAGCGAGACGAACACGTCGATCGCAACCCAGAGTCGAGCAGCCCCATCGACGTGCCGAACGGTGACGGTGGGCCGCGGACGAACGCGGATGGTTATGGCGCCCACCGATCGCAACTTGCACGCAATGGCCCGCATCCTCTGCGCGCTCGCCCCATGGCGGGCTGCCGGGGTAGGGTCCGGGACAGCGCGCTATCCGGCGCGCTGTCATCGGGGAGATGCACATGAGCGAACCACGGCCTGATACCGACGAGCCCATCATCGAGCAGCGCATGCCGGGTGGCGACACGCCGTCCGAGGACCTGCCCGCCCGTCAGCCCGAGCCCCAAACGGACGACGCACCGGGCGAGGACTCGGGCTGGGAGGACCGGGCGCCCACCGATGAGCCCCACGACATGGACGACACTGACGCGGACGAGCAGCGCGGTAAGGACGATGGCCTGGTTGACTGAAGCCTTCATCGGGCCACGACCCGGCAGCCATGGGAGCGGGCAGTTTCGGACCTCACGCCGGTGACACGCAGGTCCTCCAGACCTGGCCGAGCGGCTCTCAAGTGGGCACGTTCAGGCCAGGGCGAGCGCAGGAGCCGCTCGCGCTGACGCGGTGACAGCACCCTCGGCCATCCCGGGCAACAGGTGTCGTCGCCTTGCCATCAGCCGATGCCCAAGTCGGCGGTGGTCAGTTCGTTGTCCGTGAACTGGTAGCCGACCTGGAGGACGACGGACCCTCTGGGCCAGCGGCGAACGCCGCTCTTGAGGAGGTACTCGGCGCAGGGTTCGGTGCCACGAGACCGATGGACTTGTGTCGCCGTTGGCGCAGCCGCGTGGTCGGCGTTCGGGAGACAGACCGACTTGAGTGCAGGTACTGGCAATCTCATGAGTCGAGGTCGGCGGACTCTTCGGACGGTCGTGATCGAGCGGCGGGGCCGGTTCGGCCGGTCCGACTTGGCCTGCGGGCTGGTCACAGGTCGCAATCACCTGCGAACGGGCACGACCTCCAGAGCGGAGAGCCGGTGGATGTCCTTGGGGGCGATCCCCAGCTCAGAAGTCTGGTCGGGGCGAGACGATTCGAACGTCCGACCTCCTGAACCCCATTTGCGCCCAAGCGTGCGTGGATGCAGGTTCTGAGCACGACACGGACGGCCACGGACCCCCGTGTACCGCCGCGTTAGCGGTACGGGAAGCGGTACAGCAGGGCCCGCCTTACCCGGTCGCGGATGGTCGATGGCGGATTCCCGGGCGAGTCGAGCGGAGGGCGAGGCTGCGACGTCGATGATGGCGGATGGCCCTTTGCCCGGCTGGTGCCCGAGGGGGGAACCGCGAGTGACCGCCCGAAGTGTCCTCGCCAGTGCCGGCGATCAGGGGCGGGCGAACTGGCTCGATCAGGACGGCCCGGAAGGTGAGGGGCCCGGACCCCTGCGGCACCGGGCCCCTGTGTCCGGTCTCGTGCCGGCTACTTCGGGGCGACCACGACGGTGGCCGTGACCTCGGCACTGGAGGACTGCCCCGCATCGGTCAGGTCATCGTGGACGACGATCTCGTGGGTGCCGGGCGCCAGTCCGGAGATCATGGCGAACCAGCCACCCGCGACGCCCTTGGCGCTCGTCGCCGGGATGCCGAACACGTTGCCCTCGGGATAGGTGACATCCACGACCGGGCTGAGGGCCCAGTAGAGCCCGATGTCGGGGATATCCACGCCGTCGATGGTCACCCGGGCGCCCGACAACTGATTGCGCCCGAGGTCGACACAGCGGAGCATCGCGGCCTCGGTCGGCGTCGTCCCATCGGAGTCGTCGCAGAACGTGCCTCCGGGGGATGCGAGGATCGACTGGCCCTCGGTGATGTGGCAGGTCGTGGCGAGGGTATTGCCGGGGGTGGTCTGAGGCAGGAACAGCACGTCGTCCACCAGGTTCGTGTCGCAGGCGTCGATCATCGCGGGGTTGGTGTCCGCGGGCACTTTCACCAACTGGTCCCACCATCGGCCAGCCCAGTCACCGTATGACACGCCGAGCGGCTCCGATCCAGGTGCCGCGATGGTCATCCC
>JBBSOS010000273.1:0-4088 GCA_038259505.1 Candidatus Limnocylindrales bacterium
GATCGCCTGCGAGCGCTCGCTGCCCAGGGCCGGTCAGCGATCCGAAAGGTGCGTCGACGGCTCACGACGGGACCCAAGCCGGCGAAGCCCGCCAAGCCGCCGGTCCAGATCACCGGTTCCCAGCCGCGCCCGGTCGCTCCCCCGTGCCCGCCTGACTGGAAGACCGGTCCGCCGGATTATGTCATCGTGGGCGCGGAGAAGTCCGGCACCAGCCGCTGGGCCCGGCTGCTGCGAGAGCACCCCGATGTGTTCATCACGCCCGGGATTCGCGAGATCCACTACTGGGACGACTTCGCTGGCCGCTGGCCGACCCAGGAGGACATCGAGGGCTATCACCGCTTCTTCCCGCGGCCGCCGGGTGGCATGATCGGCGAGAAGACGCCCCAGTACATGAACCTGTGGTGGATCCCCGCGATGCTCGCGGCGGCCGCCCCGCAGGCTCGCATCATCGTGCTGCTGCGGGATCCGGTGGACCGTTACGTCTCGGGCCGGACCCAGCTCGAGAAGTATCGGGACGAGAATCGGGCCATGGGCATGACCGACGCCGAATTCGACCTGCGGTCGGTGGAACGGGCATTCCATCGCGGTCAGTACGCGCTCCAGGTGCGCTGGATCCTGGATGCCTATCCTGCGGACCAGGTGCTCGTGCTCCAGTACGAGGAGTGTGTGGCGGACACCCTGGGCCAACTGGCCCGGACGCTCGAGTTCATCGGGCTCCCTCCCTACACGCCGACGCCCCAGCAGCTCGAGAAGGAGGTCAACCCAGCCTGGATGGAGAAGGTGCCCCTCGAGCCCGAACGTCGGGACCTCATGCTGCGGTTGTACGAACCGGAGGTGCGACGCCTCAAGGAGATGCTGCCCAGCCTGGACCTGAGTCTGTGGCCGAACTTCGCACACCTCGTCATGGCTGAGCACGCTGCCACCGACGACAGGAAGGCTGAGCACGCGGCCGCGGAGGTGGCCCCCGCGTGACCATCGCCTCGCGGACCGTCGATCCGCGCAAGGTCGAGCCCGCCCCGCCGCCCGACGGCTGGGTCATCCGGCCCCCGGACTTCGTCGTGGCGGGTGCGCCGAAGTGCGGCACCACGCGCTGGTTCCGGCTCCTGGTGGAGCACCCCGATGTGCATCGGACCCATCGACCCCGCGGCAGCGGTGAGCTTCACTTCTTCGACGACTTCTACGACCACTGGCCGACCGCCGAGGACATCGACCGCTACCACCGGTTCTTTCCCCGGCCACCCGGCGCGATCGCTGGCGACAAGGCGCCGACCGACATGAGCAATCACTGGGTGCCCCGGATGCTGGCCGACGGCGCGCCCGACGCGCGGCTCCTGGTGCTGGTGCGGGACCCGGTCGAGCGGTTCATGTCCAGCCGCACGTTCAGCGAGAACTGGCGCGACGTCACTGTCGGTCGTGGCCGCACGAGCGCCACGTTCAGCCGGTTCGCGGTCACTCGCTCATTCGCGCACGGGCAGTATGCGACCCAGATGCGCTGGTTGATGACCGCGTTCCCTCGCGACCGGATCCTGGTCCAGCAGTTCGAACGCTGCATCGCCGATCCCATCGGCCAACTGGCAGATGCTTTCGCGTTCCTCGGCATCAGCCCATTCCAGCCCTCCCAGGAAGCCATCGACCGTCGCGTGAACGCGACCAAGGTGTCGCGGGTCGACGTCGATCCGCGGCATCGCGAGGTCCTACGAAGTGCCTTCCGGCCCGAGGTGATGGCACTCCGGGAGCTGGTACCCGACCTGGACCTGTCCCTGTGGCCCAACTTCGCGGACCTGGCGTGAAGCTGTCCATCGCTAGGTTCCTCCGGCGGCCGAGGGTCATGTCGCCGGATGCCGCACTGGGCCTCGATCCCGGCGAGCCATACGACGCCAGCCCGCCCGAACCGCGTCCGGGCTGGGTCGTGGCGCCGCCCGACTTCGTCATCGTGGGTGCCCAGGATGCCGGCGGTGAACGGCTGGCTACCCTCCTCGCAGCCCATCCGTCGGTGCACGAGGTGCGCCCGGAGCTGCGCGCCTGGGAACGCTTCTTCGAGACCTGGCCAAGCGATCCCGATATCGACCGGTACCGGCGATGCTTCCCGCGTCCCGCAGGCCAGCAGTCAGGGGAGCTGGCGGCGACCACGATGAGCTTGTTCTGGGCACCCCGGATGCTGGCCACCGCGGCGCCGCAGGCGCGCATCCTGATGATGCTCCGTGACCCGGCGACCCGCTACCTGGCCGGCCGCGGCCGGCTCGAGCGATATCGGCCACAAGCGCCCCACTGGCACTATGGACCGAGGTCCTTCACCCACTGGGCCGCCGACCGGTCCTTCTCACGGGGCGAGTACGCGCTCCAGGTGCAGTGGATCCGCGACGCATTCCCGGACGACCGGATCATGATCCTCCAGCAGGAAGCCCTCGACGCGGACCCGGTCGCGATGCTGGCGCGGATCCAGGCGTTCCTTGGACTCGATTCGGCTGTGCCCGATGCCGCGCTCGTGGCCGGGAGCGTCACCCTGGATGCACCGGCGCCGGAGCTCGAGCCGCAACGGCTGGCAGCCATCCGGGACCTGTATCGACACGATGTCCAGCGGCTGCGGACACTCGTGCCGGACCTGGATGTGTCACTCTGGCCGAACTATCAGGACGAGGCGCAAGCCGGATAGAAGGCCCCAGTTGCGGGGCGGGACCATCGTCACACGTGTCGGCTCGACACATACCGGGAGGATGCGGTCCATGGGTCAGCAGCCATTCCGACGGGTCCATCGCCGCTGGTCGTTGCTGGTCTGCTTCGTGCTGGGCCATGCGCCGGTGGACGGACCGTCCATCCGGCACTGCAGGCGCTGCTGGCAGGTCCGGGGCCTGCGGGGCTGAAGCGTCCGCCCCACGGTGCTCCGGCGGCCACGGCCGAGCACTATCGCAGTTGGTCCATGGCCGCCCCGCTGAGCGCCGCGAGGCCCTCCTCCAGCCGCTCGAGCGAGGGCCACGCGTAGCCAAGACGGAACCACCGGTCCGGTTGCTCGAACCAGTGGCCGGGTCCGACGATGGTGCCATCGTGGTCGAACAGATGGGCATGGAAGCGGTCCATGTCCAGGTCGATCGCAGGAAGGACGCGTGGGAACCCGACCACGCCGCCGCGGGGCTCGTGCCACTCGAAGACCTCCTGCGCGGCCATCCACCGCCGCGTCAGCTCGAGGCCCGCAGCCGTGCGTCGCCGGATGGGAGCCAGGAGTCGGTCACGTTGACGCATCGCCTCGTAGCCCAGGGTCTCATCCACGACCGAGCCCGTGATGACCATCTGCTCCTTGGCCGCCAGGAAGGTCCGTCGCAGCGTCACATCCTTCGTGACCAGCCAGCCGACCCGGATACCTGGCAGGCCGAATGCCTTGGACAGGCTGGAGACACTGATGACCCGCTCCGATCGGGAAGCCGCGAGTGGGGGCACGCTCCCCTGGAGCTCGCGATAGGTCTCGTCCACGAGCAGCAGCGCCGTCGGGTGACGTTCCACGATCTCGATGATGGCGTCGATCGTGGCGCTGTCCATGACCTGGCCGGTCGGGTTGTGTGGGCTCGTGAGGCTGACGAGCCGGGTTGCCGGACGCAGGAGCGCTGCGATCCGGTCTGGATCGACCCGCCAGCCGTCCTCCCAGGTGAGGTCCAGGGCGCTGATGTCCGCCCCGATGGCACGCGGCGTCTCGAGGTTGGTGGCGTAGTTGGGCCGCGCCACGACCAGGTGGTCGCCAGCCCGTAACAGGCTGGTGGCGACCATGAACAACGCCGCCGCGGCCCCCGGGGTCAGCAGGACATCGGTCGCGGCGAGACCCGGGCCATCCGCGGCGATGAGCTCACGGAGTCCGGGATGACCGAGGTGGTCACCGTACAGGAGCACGAGGTCCGCCAGCGCCGCGCCCAGGTCGCCAAGGTCGCCCAGCCGCATGTCGCTGACCGAGCTCTCGGCGAGGTTGCAGCGGATACGCTCGTAGCCCACCTCCTCGGGCGATTCGACCTCGATGGGCATGCGTCGGTAGTCCATCGATGGAGGGTACCGGGAGTCAGCGACCGCGTATGGGACGTGCGGCGCGGCCGGGACGCCCAGCTGCA
>JBBSOS010000274.1:0-4056 GCA_038259505.1 Candidatus Limnocylindrales bacterium
CGGTGTGGTGAGCAGCCGCGGTGTGGTGAGCAGCCGCGGTGTGGTGAGCAGCCGCGGTGTGGTGAGCAGCCGCGGTGTGGTGAGCGGCCGGGCGAACGGCAGACGTGTCGGGCAGGCGGGTGCGGGTCATGCCTCGTTCCCCTCCTCCGCATCGGTTCGGTGGCCGCCGCCGCTGACCATGCCGGCCGCCGCAAGCTCCGCCCCGAGTGCCTCGTCGGCCTCGTCCAGGTCGTCGGGGTCGAGGGCGTCCGTGGCCGCCTCCACCCCGTCGCCAGAGGGCACCGGCTGGTCCTCCGTGTGGCGCACGCCGTCGAAGGCCGGATGTGTCGCGATCCAGGCGTCGATGATGCCCTCGATGACCTGCGACCGGCGCAGGGTCGAGCGAACGTACGACCGGCCACGCGGTGACTCGAGATACTCGATGAGCCGCCGGTCCTGGGGGTTGGAGCGTCGGGTCTTCTCGATCTCGGCCTCGACGACCAGGTCAGTGATCTCGACCTCCTCCTTGTCCGCGATGGCACCCAGGACGAGGAGGACCTTGACGCGATGCTCGGCGCCCTCACGCGATTCGTCGCGCAGCTTGCCCTCATCACGCTCGGTGACCTTGAGGTACTCGTCGTACTCGATCTGCTGCTGGGTCAGGCGGACCTTGAGCTCGTCGATCATGACGTCGATCTCGCGTTCCACAAGCAGGTCGGGCGGTGTGACGGTGGCGTTGGCCACGGCATACTCGATGATCCGTTCCGCGAACCCGTGGCGAGCCCGGTCGAGGGCGTTGCGCTGCAGCCGCACCCCGATGTCGGCGCGCAGGCCGGCCACATCCTCGAAGGCGCCCATGGACTGGGCGAAGGCATCATCGAGCTCCGGCAGCCGACGCTCGCGCAGCTCGCGCAGGGTCGCCGTGAACTCCACCGGCTGCCCGGCCAGCTCCGCCTCCCGATAGTCATCGGGGAACGTGACCGTGAAGGTGCGCTGCTCGTCCTCACGCATCCCGATGAGCGCCGCCTCGAAGCCCGGCACCATCCGCTCGCTGCCGACCACCAGCGGGAAGCGCTCGGATGCCGCGCCTTCGATGACCTCGCCGTCCTTGCGGCCCTCGAACGCCACGACCGCGAAGTCGCCGTTCTCCACCCCTCGGTCCTCGACCGGGATGAGACTCGCCTGCTGGTCCCGCAACTGTTCCACGACCGCGCTCACACGGGCGCCATCGGGCTCGTCGACCTCGGGCGCGAACGGGAACCCGGTGTAGTCACCGAGTTCCACCCCGGGCCGGACGGGCGCCGTCAGCCGATACGCAGCTCCGGCGCCCTCCTCGAAGGAGACCCATTCGGGAGCGGCCGGCAGCTCCAGGACATCGACGCCCTCCTGCCGCACGGCGTCGACGACGCTGCGCTGGTAGAGATGCTCCCGGGCGTCGTCATAGATCGGGTCGGGTGCGCTCGGGTCGGAGCGGTCGATACCCATGGCCCGTTCGAGCATGGTCCGGGGCACCTTCCCCGGACGGAAGCCAGGGACGCGGATGCGCCGCGACTGGTGTCGAACGGACTCATCGATGGCGCGCTGGAGCTGCTCCGGGGTGACCTCGACCTCCAGCACCACGGTGCTGCGGTCGGCAGGGGTGGACGTGACCTTCACGGTCGAGGGTTCGGATGGTGATGACACATGGACGTTCGAGTATACGGAGGGATGCGGCCGGACGCCGGCCGCTCGACATACACTCGGGCGGCGCGGGAGTGGTGGAATGGCAGACACGCTGGCCTTAGGAGCCAGTGCCGCAAGGCGTGGGGGTTCGAATCCCCCCTCCCGCACCAGGCAGGACGCTCCGTCAGGAGGGACCCTTCCCTGGCCGACGGCCCGGTTCGGCGGCGAACAACCGCTCGACGAGCATGCGGGCGCCGACCGTACCGAGCGGACCCAGCAGCGCGTCGTATGTCCTCCACAGCGACGTCGTCGCGGAGGGAGGCGGCGCCTGGCGGCCCTTCCGGCGCAGGTACTCCGCGAAGTCCTTCTCGAGAGCTTCGCGGACACCCGGCTCCGAGGACGCGCCGGACCGCTTCAGGATGCGCTCCACCTCGTCGGGCAGCAGGCCATCGTATGGATCGCGCCGCGCGGGGAAGATGCGTCCCACCGCTGACCGCAGGACGCGTCGCGGACCACCCAGCAGCAGGAATCCGGCACCGCCGGCCATCGCCACGGACTTCGCCGGGTTCCGGCGCACCTTGGCCGGGATGTCCAGGGCAGAACTGGTGGCATCCGAGAGCGTGTCCAGATCCGTCTCCAGGGCGCCCCGGGCGGCGAGCACCTCCGTGCGCGCTCGCGCCACCTCCGGGGTCAGCGGACGCTTGTGACCCAGCAGTTCCTGCTCAGCGGCGGCGATGCCGCTCAGCGCGGTCTCCGGCGGCCGGACCCGGTCCGTCATCGGCCGACCACCTTTCGTCGCTGACGGCGCCATTGGCGCTCGAGATATCGCTTGGTCTCCTCAGCCATCGCGAGTGACTCGCGGGGAACCAGGCGCTCGTAGCGCCGCTCGGCATCGAAGCCACGGCGCTGGGCGACGACCGCGGAGACCACGATGGCCACGATGAGCCCCACCGTGAGGGCGATAGCGAGGGCGCCCTTGGTGTCGAAGGTGACCGACCCGAGGATGGCACCCACGATGCCACCGACCAGCGCCCCCGCGATGCCCAGCCGCACGCCCATCCTCATCCGGCTGCCGGCGATGGCGAGCACGCCGCCAACGACGATGGCGCCTGCCGCCAGGGCGACCAGGGTCGGCAGCAGCGCTGGCTCGAGGCGGACGCTCGATTCCAGTGACTCGCCGGCATGCACGGCCGTGTCACGCAACACGTTGCTCGCGAACAACGCCCACAGCACGACCGTGACCCCGAACCCGGCGGCCAGGCCTCGAACGGTGGCGGCTGCCCAGCCACCAGCGAGGTCGATGGCGATGGGCACCACCAGCAGCGCCAGGAACAAGGTGCCATGCAGGATGCCCCAGCCCATGGAACCGAAGAGCCACTCGCCCAGGAACAGGAACGAACCGATCGCGATGAGCAGGAGGGCCACGACGATGATCGAGATGGCGGCCAGGACCATCGCCACGATGATGCCCATCTCACGTCCCGTGACCGCCAACTCGGCCTTGAGCAGGCCCAGGTGCGCAGTGACCAGGCGGTTGACCCCTGCCCGGACACGCCCGATCGACTCGCCCACGCCCGGGGCGTCATCGTTCGCGGACGGTCGCGGTGGGCCGGTATCGGGTGATGTGGTCCCGGGGTCAGCGCTCAGCGGGAAACCTCGACTCGGATCGGCGGACGGTGGCCCCGACTGCGGCAAGGATAGCGGCTCCCGTCGGTCGCGGACATCTCAGGCGTACCCCTCGAAACGGCTCCGACCATCACTACGGCCTGTCACGACGCCAGCCGAGATGCCCACGACGAGCATCGCGAGCCCGACGCCGACCAGCACGGCGGACTGGGTGATGAGGCTCCCGGTGAGCCCGTCGAGGGTGGCCTCCAGGGACGGCAACGAGTCCGCGCTGTGTTGCACGAGGCGACTGGCCACCACCGGGGCACCGGACGCGGCGAGCAGGCATGTGGCACCGACCACGACGAGGCACAGCCCCAGCCATGCCAGGACGTGCAGACGGGCGCGCGCCAGGAGCAATACCAGCATCGCCGCCGCGAGGCACGACAGTGGCAGCACCCAGCGGACCACCTCCAGCAGTCGCAGGGCACGGCCGAGGACGGCCAGTTGGTCGACGTCGACCACGACGAGCGTGCCGAGGTCACCAGGGACCACGCGGCCCATGAATCCCGCCGCTCCGGGGTCGACCTGCTGGGCGAGCGCCGCGATGACATCGTCGAGGTCCAGCGTGATCGGATCGTGTGGGTCCCCGCGGCGATCCGTGCCCACGGCATCCATGACGGCCGAGTGGAGCGCATCGAGCGCGGACTGCTGGACGGCCACCATCCGGGGCTCGAGCAGCAGTTGACCGACCAGCCGGGCGAGCGCCTCCTGGACGTCGTCGCGGCCGGCCGTGCGGGGGAGACCGAG
>JBBSOS010000275.1:0-4056 GCA_038259505.1 Candidatus Limnocylindrales bacterium
ACGCTCTGGCGCGTGCCACCGATCATCGAAGCGAGGTCACTCTGGGTGTACGGCCAGTCGAGCCGGACCTCATCGGACGCGGCGTCGGCATCGCGGGCGATCCGGCTCAGGCGCTTGGTCAGACGCCCGGCGAGATCCAGGAAGTGGAGCTCCTCGACCTGGCTCGTGACCCGCCGGAGCTCGTGGGCCAGTCCCGCGAGGAGCGCGTCCCGCAGCTTCGTGTCCTGGTCGAGGAGCGCCAGGAACGCCTCGCGCGGCAGCGCCAGCGTGTGCGATGCCTCGATGGCCACGGCCGTCGCTGACCGCGGCGCACCATCGAGCAGGGACAGCCCACCAAAGAAGTCCCCCGGACGCAGGGTGGCGATGATCGCCTCCGTCCCTTCCTGCGATGGCAGGACGATCTTCACCGACCCCTCATACACGACGTGCAGGGAATCGCCCGGATCGCCCTGGTGGAAGATGACCTCGTTGCGACGGAAGTGTCGACGCCGAAGACGACCCGCGATGGCAGCCAGCGAGGCTTGGTCAGCATGTTCGAACAGCGCGCAGTGCTGCAGGATGTCGATGGCGAACCCGTCACGCACGGTGACCCTACCCTCCGGTCATGCTGGCGCCACGGTGCAGGTCGAGCAGCGGGAATGTCAAAGTCGGGGATGAGACAGGACCGTTGGCGAGGACGCGGCGATACGCCCCCAGCATCTCGCCCATCAGCCGTTCCTCCTCTGGCGTCGCCGGACCGGCACTCTACACGGACTCGCTCCGGGGACTCGGGCCCTCGATCAGTGTCGGAAGTGCCGGACACCCGTGAGCATCACCGCGGCGTCCGCGGCGTCCGCGGCGGCGATCACCCTCGCGTCGCCCTTCGAACCGCCCGGATGAACGAACGCCGTGATGCCGGCTGCGGTGCACACCTCCAGCGCATCCGGGAACGGGAAGAACGCATCCGAGGCGCAGACCGAGCCGCGGGCACGGTCCGGGCCGGCCTTGGCCACCGCGAGGCGGGCGCTGTCCACGCGGCTCATCTGCCCCGCGCCGACCCCGACCAGCCGGCCACCCTTGACCAGCACGATGGCGTTCGAACGAACGTGGCGGCACACCCGCCACGCAAGGTCCAGGTCGGCGGACTCGGCGTCGCTCGGAGCCCGGACGCCGGCATTCGTCCAGGTCTCGGGTGGGTCGAGAGACACGTCGGCATCCGTTGCCAGGACTGCGCCCCCGGCGCTGCGCAGCTCGACCCCGGCCACTGCGGCGCCCACGATGCCGGCGTCCTCCAACAGCCGCAGGTCGGGCCTCGCGGTGAGGATGGAGCGGGCACCGTCGTCGAAGCCGGCAGCGATGACGACCTCCAGGAACATCGAGCCGAGGCGCCCGGCGAGCTCCTGGTCCACGGACCCGCGGACAGCGACCACGCCCCCGAACGCGCTCACGGCGTCGCCCGACAGGGCGTCATCCCACGCGCTCAGGAGATCGGCTGCCTCTGCCGCGCCACACGGGTTGCCGTGCTTGACGATGACGATCGCGGCACCCCGAAGGTCACGGGCCAGTGCGGCGGCTGCGTCGGCGTCGAGCAGGTTGTTGTAGCTCAGCGGCTTGCCCTGGATGGGTGCGGCACCGGATGCGAGGGGTCCCGACCGAGCGTCGGCTCCGGGGATGACATACAGCGCGGCCGCCTGGTGGGGGTTCTCGCCGTATCGCAACATCGTCGCGCGCTCGAGCACGAGTCCCAGACGCACCGGAAAGCGCGCAGCCGAGCCAGAGGCAGCGGCCGGCCCTGCCGCGTCGGCGGCGATCGGGCCGGCCGCGCCGAACGTCCCGGTCGTGCGGGCCGTGCCTGCGGTGTCGGACGCACTCATGCGGCGTGCCAGCTCGGTCGAGATCATCGCGTCGTAGCCGGCGGTCAGTCGGAAGGCCGCCAGCGCGAGCTCGCGGCGCAGGCCCTCGGACACGATGCCGGTCGTCCGGAGCTCGTCGAGCACTCGGCCGTATTGCCGGCGATCGGTCAGGATGACCACGTTGGCGTGGTTCTTGGCCGCCGCCCGGACGAGGGTCGGCCCGCCGATGTCGATCTCCTCGATGAGCGCGTCGAGGTCGATGTCGGGTCGCGCCGCCGCATCCGCGAATCGGTAGAGATTCACCGCGACCACCTGGAACGGATCGATGTTGGCGTGCGCCAACTGGCCCCGATGCTGTGGCAGTCGCATGTCTGCCAGCACCCCGCCGTGGATCCGGGGGTGCAGCGTCTTGACTCTCCCATCGAGCATCTCGGGCGATCCGGTGACGGCTGCGACGTCGGTCACGGCAAGCCCGGCATCGCGCATGGCGGCGGCTGTGCCGCCGGTCGACACCAGCTCGAAACCAAGGCCATCGAGCGCCATCGCAAGGTCCACCAGGCCATCCTTGTCGGACATCGACAGCAGGGCTCGAGGGGGTGTCGGGATCGAACTCGCCCGCGACCGGTCGAAGGTCAGCCGACCCGTGTCGTCCATGCCCAGGGTCCCGGCCGCGGCCATGGCAACGACCCGCGGCATCAATCGGTGCTCGACCGCCTGGATGCGTGCCCCAAGGGACAGCCGGTCGTCCGAGGCCAGGATCGGCACCGCCTCCTGGGCGACGATCGGGCCGCCATCGAGCGTCTCGTCGACCAGGTGCACGGTCACGCCGGTCACGGCCACTCGCGCCGCGAGGGCATCATCGATTGCGTGGAGGCCCGGGAACGCGGGCAGCAGCGACGGATGGATGTTGATGATGCGCCCATGGAATGCGGCCAGGGTGTCGGTTCCCAGCACACGCAGGAAGCCGGCCAGCACGACCACATCCGGGCCGGCCGCCTGGAGGCCCGCACTCAGCGCTGCGTCCCACGATCCGCGATCCCGATGGTCCGCGGGCGCCACCAGCAGCGTCGGGATGCCCTGCGCGATGGCCCATTCCAGGCCCGGGCATCCCCGATCCGCGAACACGGTCGTGATGGTGCCGCCGAGGCTGCCGCGCACCTGTGCCGCGTACAGCGCACGCAGGTTGGACCCCTGCCCAGACACCCCGACCGCGATGCGCACCCCGTCGCTCATCGAACCTCCTCGACGTACCTGGCCGGTCCGGCGTTAGGCGCCGGTACCACCATCCCGATATCCCACGCCTCGAGCCCGCGGACGGCGAGCGCGTCGATGACCACCCCCACGGCGGCAGGTTCCACGACCATGGCCATGCCGACGCCGGCGTTGAAGGTCGCCCGCGACTCCGGCCCGTCGAGCTCGGCAAGGTCCGCGATACGGGATACCACGAGCGGCACCGGCCACGCGTCGGGACGCACCCGAACGCCCAGGTCGCGCGACAGGGCGCGCGGCAGGTTCCCGGGCAGGCCGCCACCGGTCACGTGAGCAACTCCACCGAGGCGAAGGCCATCGGTAGCGAGCCGCTCGATGACCGCCAGCACGTGGGGTGCGTAGATGGTCGTGGGTGCCAGGAGCGCCTCACCGAGCGTTCGGTCGCCCAGACGCTCCGAGAGGTCGATGCCGGTGCGCCGAAGCGTGGCCCGCACCAATGAGTAGCCATTGGCGTGCAGCCCGGACGACGCGATGCCCACGATCCGGTCGCCCACCCGGGACGCAGCACCATCGATGAGCCGGTCGCGGTCCACGATGCCCACGCAGAACCCGGCGAGGTCGAACGCGCCCGGATCCATCAGCCCCGGATGCTCTGCGGTCTCGCCACCCACGAGCAGCGCGCCCGCTTGCGCGCAGCCATCCGCGACGCCACCGACGAGATCCGCGACGCGGTCCGGGTCGAGCGCGCCGACCGCGATGTAGTCCAGGAATGTCCAGGGGCGGGCACCATGACACACGACGTCGTCGACGCACATCGCCACGAGGTCGTGGCCGATGGTGTCGAGCCGACCCATCTGGCGCGCGATCTCGGTCTTGGTGCCCACGCCGTCAGTCGCGCTCACGAGCACAGGTCGCGTGTATCCCGCCGGCAGCTCCAGGGCGGCGCCGAATCCCCCCAGACCACCGAGCAGGTCGTGACCCTGGGCGCCCGCTGCCGCGATCCGGTCGCGCAACA
>JBBSOS010000276.1:0-3994 GCA_038259505.1 Candidatus Limnocylindrales bacterium
ATCGCCAGGGCCGGCTGGCCGGTGGTCGCCGTGGCATCCAGGGACCCGGGCCGGCGTGCCCGGTTCTGTGATCTGGTGCCGACCGCGCTGCCGGTGGCTTCGCCGGTCGCGGTGCTTGACCGGGTCGACCTTGTGTTCCTGACCGTGCCCGATGACACCATCGCCGTCGTCGCGGCCGACCTTCGACTGCGTGCCGGCCAGTGCCTCGTCCACACCAGCGGTGCGCTGCCCGCGTCGGTCCTCGCACCCGCACAAGTCGACGGTTCATGGATCGCGAGTTTCCACCCCCTGATGCCCTTCGTGGATACGCCCCGGGCGGTCGATACGTCGGATGGTCGCGAGGCGGCCGAAGCGTTCGTTGGTTTCGCGGGCGCGACCATCGCGATCGAGGGTGACGAGCATCTGGTAGCGGTGCTCAGCGGCCTGGCCGGCGATCTGGGTGCCCGGCCCCTGCGCGTCCCTGCGGGAGGCAAGGCTGCGTACCACGCGGCCGCCGTGCTCGCCGCGGGTGGGTTCGTGGCATTGCTGTCCGCGATCACCGAGTTGGGCCGCGCCTCGGGTCTGGATGAAGCGACCGCGCTCGACGCGTTCGGCCCGCTCGTTCGCGCCGGACTCAACAACGCGCGGTCGCTCGGTGTGCCGGCCGCCCTCACCGGTCCGTACGTGCGCGGCGATAGGGCGACGGTGCGGCTCCATCTCGATGCCGTCGAGCACCTGACCACGGCGACGCGCGACCTGTACGTCGTCGCCGGGCGGTCCCAGAGCGACCTGGCTGTGTCGCGCGGAGACCTGGAGCCAGATCGCGCCGACGAATTGCGACACCTCCTGGACGGCTGAGTCCGGTTCTCACGGAGGCGCCTGCCAGACCGCCTCGGCGCGTGCCAGACCGCCTTGGCGATGCACAGCAGGCCAGTCGTCGGTATCTGCGGCCTCTGCGCGCCCGTCGTTGGTATCTGCGGCCTCTGCGCGGCCTTGGCGGGCGCTGGCAGGGCCCTGGCGGGCGCTGGCAGGGCCCTGGCGGGCGCTGGCAGGCCCTGGCGGGCACTTCCTGCCGATCATGCACCCGCGGCATTCGCGTCGAAGGGTCGCGCGTGAACTGCATGCCGATCATGCACACGAGTCGCCAGATGGCAGAAAAACAGAGGCGGGACTGGCCAAGCGGCCAGGTCCGGACCTCGCGGCGACATCGACGACCTCCTCCGGCCAATCGTTCCTGGCCTCGGTGTCGACCGCGAGTCCCTGGATGACTCGCTGGCAGCAACGCATCATCGGATGCGGTCATGACACGACGTGGTCGACTGCCTGGCAGAAAGTGTCGGCCGACGCCCCGGTGGCCTCGTCATGTATTGCCGGCCCCACGAGGCGCTTCTGCTCCGCCGTCGCCGGGCGGGGTCCGGGCACCCGGCGGGTCCGTCGTCCGCGCCCGAGCTCGATGCAGGGCACGCGGACTTGCTGAGGTCACTTCTGGGCCTTGCGGTCGGGTACCCATCGACGGGCCGAACGGGTACCATCAACCGATGGAGCATGCGGTCGGCGCTTTTCACGGGACGAGCACACGGACCCGATTCGTGCTGCCGGGCAACCAGCATCGGAGCCCTCGTTCCGGCCTGTTGCGCGTGTTCCGCACCCCCACCTCACAGGCGCCGGCCATGCGTGCCGCAGCGGGGCGCCAGCCTGTGCAGGCCATCCGCGCCGCTACCCGCGGTGCGCAGCGACCTGCCGCCGCCGCGTACGAGCACGACCAACCACTCCTGCCCGGCAGGGCGCATATGCGCTGGAGCCCGCCGCGACCCTGGGTCCGCCGTCCGCGAGACGGCGCGTCCCCGCCATGGCGCGGCTGAAGGAGTCGGCTCGGAGGAAGATGCCGGGCGCACGCGCCACATCGGCGGGTGGTGTCGTGCTGCGCAGGGGAGCGGGCGGGCCGGAGCTCGTCCTGGGTCGTCGCCAGCGCGACAAGGACGTGTCCACCTGGTCCCTGCCCAAGGGCACCCCCGATGGCCAGGAGACCATCGAGCAGACCGCCGTGCGCGAGGTCGAGGAAGAGACCGGGCTCCAGGTCCGCATCCTGGCCCTGGTCGGGCCCATCGAGTACTGGTTCGTACA
Organism: Candidatus Limnocylindrales bacterium; assembly: GCA_038259505.1. GTDB lineage: Bacteria > Chloroflexota > Limnocylindria > Limnocylindrales > CSP1-4 > JAFMJV01. Next base: position 2,104 of record JBBSOS010000276.1, read on the forward strand.
GGGGGGCACGCGAATCCACAAGACCGTCCACTACTACCTGATGGAGTCGGTCGGCGGCGATCTGTCGCTTCATGACCACGAGTTCGACGAGGTGCGCTGGGTGTCCGTCCACGACGCCGAAGGGCTGATGAGCTTCCCCACTGAACGGGACGTCGTGGCGCGGGCCCTGCCGTTGTCGGCCGGCGGGTGAGCGAGGACTCCCAGGTCCGCACGAGCCCCGCCGATGACCTGCGTCGGACGCCGCTCCACGCCGTGCACCTCGCCCTTGGGGCACGGATCATCGACTTCGGCGGCTGGGCGATGCCGGTCCAGTACCGGAGCATCCTCGAGGAGCATGCCCTGGTCCGTCGGGCGGCCGGCCTGTTCGACCTGTCGCACATGGGCGAGTTGTGGATCGAGGGTCCGGGTGCGGCCGACGGGCTTGCCTATGCCCTGGTCAGCGACCCACGGACACTCGCCATCGGTCGCGCCCAGTACTCGATGATCTGCGCTGCCGACGGCGGCATCATGGACGACCTCATCGTGTATCGCGTCGCGGAGGAGCGCTTCCTCGTCGTGCCCAATGCCTCCAACGCGACGGTGGTCTCGGGCGCCATCGCCGAGCGCCTCGACGGCTTCCGCGTCGCCGACCGCACCGACGCCTTCCGCGCGACCCTCGACGATGCGTCCGACCGCACGGCGCTGGTGGCGGTCCAGGGACCGCTCGCGCGAGACGTCCTGCTGCCACTGACCGACGTCGCTCTCGATGGTCTGCGCAACTATTCCATCTCCGCGGGGCGCGTGGCGGGGTCGGATGCCTGGGTCGCCCGGACCGGCTACACCGGCGAGGACGGCTTCGAGATCTTCCTCGCCAACGAGCATGCGGCGAGCGTCTGGGAGGCGTTGATGTCGAGCGCATCCGCGGGGTCCCTGGCGCCCTGTGGCCTGGGTGCCCGGGACACGCTCCGTCTTGAGGCTGGCATGCCCCTCTACGGCAACGAGCTCGACCGGCAGTGCACGCCCGGGGAAGCTGGCCTTGGGCGTGTGGTGAAGCTCCGTAAGCCAGGTGGCTTCGTCGGGGCCGACGCGCTTGCGGCCGCGGCCGAGCGGGGACCGCGCAAGCTGCTGGCCGGCCTGGTGCTGCGCGGACCGGGCATCGCGCGTCATGGCTATCCCGTGTACGTCGAGGGAGCGTCGGATGCGCCGGCCGGCGTCATCACGAGCGGCAGCCAGTCACCGACGCTCGGCAGCGCGATCGCGATGGCCTGGCTGCCTCCCGACGCGGCATCGCCGGGTACCATGGTCCAGGTCGGCATCCGCGCGTCGCGGGTCGCGGGGGAGGTGGTGGCGCTGCCCTTCTATCGGCGTCAGTCATAGCCTGACGACAAGCTGCGCGTCGGCCCGCCCGGGCCGAACGGTCACGATCCGCACACAGGGGGAATGAGATCCGTGGATGTCCCGGCCGGACTGCGGTACAGCGATGATCACGAGTGGTTGCGCGCCGAGGGCGATGAGGGCACCGTGGGCATCACCCGATACGCTGCCGACGAGCTCGGGGACGTCGTGTTCGTGGAGCTGCCTCGGGTGGGTCAGACGCTGACCCGCGGCGAGACCTTCGGGGTCATCGAATCGGTCAAGACAGCGAGCGACCTGTATGCCCCAGTGGCGGGCGAGGTCCTGGCGGTGAACACGGACCTGGGTGGCGCACCGGAGCTCATCAACAGCGACCCATACACGGATGGCTGGATCGTCCGGTTGCGGCTGGCCGACCCATCCGAGGCCGAACTCCTCCGCGATGCCGACGCGTATCGCGCGCTCATCGGCGGCTGACGCCATGGCGTACCAGCCGCATACCGATGCGGATCGGGCCCGGATGCTCGCTGCCCTGGGCATCGACTCGGTCGAGACCCTG
>JBBSOS010000277.1:0-3984 GCA_038259505.1 Candidatus Limnocylindrales bacterium
AGAACACGCCGGCGACGACCGACGCGACAGCCCACGGGGTCATGACCGCCATCAGGAACAGACCCGATCCGCGGAACGAGCGATTGAGGATGAGGGCGGTCAGCAGCGCGAGCGGCAAGGTGAGCGCCGTCACCGCGGCGGCGAAGCCGAGGGTCCGCGGGATGGTGTCCAGGATGGTGGTGTCGATGGGCAGCCGGGTGACGTAGTTGAAGAGGCCCACGAAGGGTGTGTTGTCGTCCTTGCCCAGCTCGATCCGGAAGAAGCTCAACCCGAACACGGCGAGGATGGGCGGCAGGACGAAGATGCCCACCATGAGCAGCGCCGGCACCGAGATGACCATCGCGAACGTGCGATCGCCAAGTCGGTCGAGTCGCCGTGTGATGGAACCAGATGCCCGAGCCCAGCCCTGACTGCTTACCGCCATGCCGTGTGGCAGACCTCCATGTCCAGTCGCGCCGGGACACCTCACGGTCCCGGAGTCGGGACGCTACCAGCCATCCGACAGATGGTCAATGATCTTTGATCTCCGCTGGGATCGCGACAACGTCACCACCGCGCATCACCAGCACCGGCCGGCTGAGCCGGTCGAGATCGGTGAGTGGATCGCCATCGACCAGCAGCAGGTCCGCCTCGAGCCCCACCGTCACACTGCCCGTCTCGTCCTGTACGCCCAGCGATCGCGCCGCCGCGGACGTGCCGGCGAGGATGGCGTCCATCGCGCCGAGGCCGTGTTCGTACAGCAGCCGGATCTCGCGCGCCACCATGCCGGGGAGCACGCCCCGGACGCCAGTGTCGGTGCCGGTCGCCATCGGGATGCCCAGTCGGATCGCGGCTTCGCACGACCGGCGATGGAGACCTTCGAGGACCCTCTGGCGCTGGCGCTGGGCGTCCGTGAGGCCCGGCAGGGTCCGCCACACGTCCGTGACCGAGAGGGTCGGCACCAGCACCGCGCCCGATGCGGCAACCACCTCGAGTGCCGCCTCATCCGCAAGGAACGCATGCTCGATGCTGGCGACCCCGGCGCGTGCGGCGGCGCGCACGGCATCGCTGCCCTGGGCGTGGGCCAGGACCCGACAGCGGAGCCGGGTCGCCTCGTCCACGATCCCACGCAGTTCGTCCTCGGTCAGTTCCTGGACGCCGGCAAGCTCGGTGGTCAGCATCGCTGCTTCGCTGGCGATGGCCTTGATCACGCGCGCACCGTCCCGAACGTTGGCACGGACAGCGGTCCGAAGGGCCATCTCGCCGTCCGCCTCGATCCCGAAGCGCCAGCCATGGCCGCCGGTGATGGTCAGTGCGCGACCCGCCGGGATGAGTCGGGGTCCGGACGCGTCGCCCGCCTCGATGGCAGCAGCGAGCGGGATATCCAGTCCTCGGGGCGCACCCGCCGAACGGGCTGTCGTGACGCCGGCCGCAAGCGCCTGCCGTGCGGCGCGTGCGCCGCGCAGCACCACCAGGGCATCGCCGTCACGGTCCTCGCTCTCGAACATCGTGGGCGCGGTCGCATCGAGCAGGTAGTGGGTGTGGCAGTCGATGAGGCCCGGCAGCAGCGTTCGGCCAGCAGCCGGGATCTGGCGGATGTGGACACCTGTCGCCTGTCGTGCGGCCGCGGCCGCTGCGCCGGCGGCCGGGTCGGCGGCCGAGATCTCCTGGATGTACCGCCCAACGACCAGCACGTCCAGATGCTGACGGGGGACCGCCGAGATGCCGTCGATGAGCTGGACGTCGGCGAACAGGGTGCCCTCGGACGGGTCGCTCACAGGGGCACCCGCACGGAGGGCCCGATCTCGATGACGATGACTGCCGCATCCGGGTCGCTCGTGGCATGCGGGTCGCTCGTGGCATCCGGGTCGCTCGTGGCGTCTGCCTCGCGGCCATCGAGCACGCGCGCCGTGCCCGGGATGAGCGCCCGAACCCTGGCGCCGGGGTCATCCACGATGAGCGTGACCGCAGGGTCACGGCGGATCCAGCCTGCCATCGCGGACGTTGCCCGGGTCGTGATCCGGACATCGGCACCCGCGCTTCGGAAAGGGTAGCGATTGACGAAGGGTCCGGCCGCGTGGCGGTTGACCGCGAGCAGCAGATATGTGCTGGTGGCCAAGATGGCGAGGGTCGCTGCGTCTGGCCGCACGGCGGGCTGGGTCGAGCGCACCGGGGGTGGCTTCGGCCGTATCGCGGCACCCGCAGCCGGCGACGGCCCGTCAGACGCGACCGTGCCGGCGGCCGGCGATGGGCCGTCGGGCGCGACCGTGCCCGCTCCGTCCACCGCTTCCGCGAGGCTTGCCACGCCACGCGACGCCATGTCCATGGCGATCCCGGAGAGTCCCGCCAGTCGACCCGCGGCTTGGACGGCATCGCCCGCCACGAGGCGAACGAAGCGGCGCCGTCGGACAGGTTCGTCCATCTCGCTCCAGGGGCACGTGGTGGAAGCTATGATCATATATCAGCGACGTGCCGGGTCATCGTGATCCGGGTCTCGTTGACCTGCCCGCATCCATCGAGGAGGCTCGCCGTGACGTTCCAGGTATTCCAGGTCGACCCCAGCCCTGATCTTGAGCCGTACGTGACCGAACGAGCGACACTCGAAACGGCAGGCGGGACGCTGGTGTTGGGCGAGTGTCTCACCGAGGACGAGATCATCGAGCGAGGTGCCGATGCCGACGTGCTCTGGCTCGCCTGGAAGCCGAACATCACGAGTCGTGTGCTCGAGTCGCTGCCGCGGACCCGGCTGGCCATCCGCTGGGGTGTCGGCTATGAGCAGGTGGACCTCGCTGCTGCGACCGAGCTGGGTGTCGCCATCGCGAACGCGCCCGCGTACGGCAGCGATGACGTCGCGGAGACTGCGATCTCGTTGCTGGTGGCGGTGGCCCGGCGGATCGCGTTCCATCACGAGCGTATGCTCGCTGGCGAGTGGCCGGTCTCGGTGCCGGGCAGCGTCCATCGATTGCGAGGTCGGACCCTCGGGCTCATCGGCACGGGCCGGATCGGCTCGTCGGTCGCCAGGATCGCAGCTGGCTTCGGGTTGCGCGTGCTGGGTTACGACCTGGTGCGCACGCCCGAGGAGCTGGCGGCAGCCGGCATCGAGGCGGTCGACCTGGACACGCTGCTGGCCAGTTCCGACTACGTCTCCCTGCACGTCCCGTACTCGCCCTCGACCCACCACCTGGTGGATGCGGCTCTGCTCGCCAAGTTCAAGCCAGGCGCGATCCTGGTCAACACGGCCCGGGGCAAGGTGGTCGATACCGCCGCGCTCATCGAGGCGCTCACGAGCGGACACCTGGCAGGCGCCGGGCTCGACGTGTTCGAGCAGGAACCGTTGCCCCCCGACAGCCCTATCCGCTCGGCACCGAACGTGGTCATGACGCCGCACGTGGCCGGCTTCTCGGTCGAGGCGTTCGCGGACCTTCGAGCCGAGATGTGCCGCACCACCATCGACTTCATGACCACGGGCTGGGCGAACACGATCGTGAACCCTGCCGTTCGGGACCACCTCCGTCGCTGACGTCCGGTGATGTATCTCTGGTGATGCGTTCGGCGGAGCGACGCGACGATCACACGCTGCGCGACCGCTCAGCGGTCAACGTGACGCAGGAACGGCCACGGACCTGCCCGAACCGCCTCGCCGGACCGACTCTGACGTCCGTTCGACCGGCCAGGGGTCCGAATGACGGGCGAAGCGATCCTGCTTCGTCACGATGACCGCGTGCCGGTCGATCGGGCCCGCGTGGCGGTCGATCGGTGCTGCCCGGTGGTCCGTGCACCGCGGACCGTCAGGGGAGGCCCGCGGCGACCTCGTCGAAGGTCGTCTGGAGTCGGTCGGACATCTCGGTCAGCTCGGTTGTGCCGATGACCAACGGCGGATAGAGGCTGATGATGTCGCCCCGAGTGCCGTCCGCCACCCCACCGCCAGGGTAGGTCACGATGCCGTTCCGCAGGCCTGCTTCCCGGACCCGGGCGCCGACGCCGAGGGCGGGATCGAAGGGCTCC
>JBBSOS010000278.1:0-3973 GCA_038259505.1 Candidatus Limnocylindrales bacterium
CGGCCGGCGCCGGATCTTCATCATCGGCCTCGTGTCATTCGGGGCCACCTCTGCGCTGTGCGGCCTCGCACCGAGCATGGAATGGCTGGTGCTGTTCCGACTCCTGCAGGGCGCCGCCGGCGCGCTCCTGGTGCCCGGTCCGCTGTCGCTCATCACGGCCAACTTCGAGGGGCAGGCACGCGCCCGGGCGTTCGGGCTCTGGTCGGCCGCCACGGCCGCCCTGACCATCCTCGGGCCACTCGCGGGCGGCCTCATCGTGGGCTCGTTCTCGTGGCGCCTGGCGTTCCTGGTCAACGTGCCGCTCGTGCTGCTCGCCCTGTATGCAGCCGTCCGGCACGTACCGGAATCCCGCAACGAGGATGCTCCCGGACGCCTGGACTGGCTCGGTTCCATCGTCATTGGCGTCGCAGTGGGGGGCATCACCTTCGGGCTCATCCGGGGCCAGGAGCAGCGCTGGTCGGACCCCGTGGCGTTCGTCGCCCTTGGCGTGGGCATCGCGGCCGCGGTGGCGTTCCCGATGCTCATGGTCCGCCGCCGCGACCCGCTCGTGCCACCGGCCCTGTTCCGTATCCGCGCGTTCGCGGTCATCAACGCATCGACCTTCCTCATCTATGGCTCGCTGTACACCTTCTCGTTCCTGTCGAGCGTCTTCCTCCAGGGGGTGCTGGGCTACACGCCGCTCGCCGCCGCCGCCGTCGGACTGCCGACAGGCGTCCTGCTGACCCTGTTCTCGACGCGCGTGGGCACCCTCGCAGGTCGCGTGGGCGCCTGGGGGTTCCTGGTCGTCGGCCCCGCGCTGATGGCGGCCGGGTTGCTGTGGCTGGGGCGGATCTCGTCCGACAGCCAGCCATGGCTCGTGGGTTCGCCAGGGGGCACGGTCTGGCCACCGGCGGACGTCCTGGTGGACGTGCTGCCCGCGATGATGCTGTTCGGTGTCGGCATCACGCTGGTGGTCGCACCCCTCACGACCACGCTGATGGGCGCGGTGCCCGTCGGCAACGCGGGACTCGGCTCCGCCATCAACAATGCGGTGTCCCGGGTCGGCTCACCCTTGCTGCTGGCCCTGCTGTACCTCGCCATCACGCTGGTGTTCTACGGCTCGCTGGGCTCGCTCCAGCCCTCGATGGACACCGATTCGGACGCTCTCCGGGTGATCGTCCAGCCACTCAACCCACCACCGGATGGGACCGACCCCGCGACCGCTGCGGCCATCGACCAGGCGTCGACGGATGCGTTCCGCATCGCGATGCTCATCGACGCGGCGCTGCTGGCGGCTGGCGCCGCCGTGAACGGGGTCGGGCTTCGGCGGGGACGCCCGGAGCAGCCGGTCGACGCGCCAGCTGCGCTGAGTGCGGCGGGCTGACGGGTATCCGTCGACCGTCCATCAGAGCGAGGCGTCAGCTGCAGACAGCCGAGACGCGGTCGAGCAGGAAGGGCGGCTGCTTGTCGGTCGGCGGCGGGATATCCCGGGTCAGTGTGGTCGCCGCGCCAGGTGCCAGGTGCTGCGTCCGGAAGGTGATGTCGTCGGGCCGCGACGAGCCGTCCCGGGTGATGTGACAGGTGGCGACCCCTTCACTGGAGCCCTGGTTGACCACCGTCACGGCCACCGAGAGGCCACCCGCAGCTGTGCTCGCGGTGCCGGCAACGGTCGCCGCGTATGGGCCACCCTGGGAGACCGCGACACGCATGAGCAGGAAGAAGCCGATGAACCCGATGACCACACCCACCAGGATGGTCGCGTGGAGTTGGGTCGCGCTGGGCGAATTGATGCGCCCAGGGTTGTCGGCATCGCACAGCGAGACGCCCGGGGGTGTCTCGGCCCCGCAGCGGAAGCAGTGACTGACCGGGTGCCCGTCAGGCGCCGGGGCCAGGAAGCCGCCGGAGTCCGGGGCGTTGCCGACGCCGGAAGAGGTCTGCGGGCGGGGATCGGGGTCGGGCACGCGGCTAGCCTACGCCCAGGCGCGCTCACCGGCAGCGAGCACGACCTCGATCTGGTCGGGGTGGATGGCATGGATCACGAACTCGTCCACGCCGCGCTCTCGCCACGAGGCCGTCACGCCCACCGGATCGCTGAGGATGGGGGCCTCGATGGCGGGCTTGCCGCGGGGCACCTCCCCCGCCACCAGGATGGTCACGTCCGAGCGACGCCGGCCGGCAGCGGCGAGCGCATCAAGGTAGATGGGGTGGAGCTTCTCGAAGAAGCCCGCGTAGGTGACCCAGGCGTCACCGGTGCGTGCGGCGAGGCGTGCCCCGACCGGGGTCTCAGCGGCCACCACGATGCGCGGGGTGGGCACGGGCACGGGTGACGCATACGCATCGGCCAGCTCGTAGAAGCGTCCCTCGTAGTCGGTCGGGCCGCCCGAGAACAAGGCCCGGATGACGTCCACGGCTTCCACCAGCCGCGCCGACCGCTCGCGCGCGTCCGGGAAATCGATGCCGTAGGAGTGATGCTCGGCGGGGTGACCGCCGATGCCCATGCCCAGTTCCACCCGCCCGGGCGCGATGTCGGCGAGGGTCATCACGATGCGCGCCAGCACGGACGGATGGCGATTGAGGACATTCGTCACGAAGCTGCCGACCTTGAGCCGCTCGGTCGTGGCGGCGGCTGCCGCAAGGAGCGTCCAGCATTCCAGCATCGGATCGGCGAGCCGGCCCCTGCTCACGAAGTGGTCCCAGGACCAGACCGTCGAGAAGCCGGCAGCTTCCACGCGCCGGGCCGAGTCCAGCCACCAGCGGGAGGTGACCCCCACCGTGGCGAGGTTCACGCCCACGGGGATCGCGAAGCCGGGGGCGACGGCGCGGGTGCCGTCCACTCGATCGCCGCTCATTGATGCTCGGCCACGCCCGCGTCGAGCGCGACCCGGATCATGGTGTCGGTGGCGCGCTCGAGGTCATCGAGACTCATGTAGGTGGCCTCGGACGTCTCCTCCTCGGACAGCGTGTCCGAGACGGTGAGCGCGCAGGCCGCCCGGACGTCATGTCCCGCACCCTGCTCACGGCCGGCCAGCAGGAAGAGCGCGGCGGCCTCCATCTCGAACCCCAGGATGCCCCGGCCCCGCCACTTGCTGACGTAGTCGTCGTCGGGGTTGTAGAACACGTCCACGGTCGCGACCGGGCCAACGAAGGGCGTCACGCCACGGGCTGTGGCCGCGTCAACGAGCGCGCGCGTCGATCCGAAGTCGGCCACCGGTGCGAATGGGTCACCGTGGAGATATGTGCGTGTCGATCCGTCCATCGGTGCTGCCGCGGTCGCCACGACCAGGTCGCCGGTGCGGATGCCTCTGCCGATGCCGCCGCAGGTGCCCACCCGGATGAGCCGCGTGGCGCCCAGGCGCAACAGCTCCTCGACCACGATGGAGAACGAGGGGGTGCCCATGCCGGTCGCCTGGACGCTCACCGGGACGCCCTGGTAGGTGCCCGTGTAGCCGTACATCGCCCGATGATCGTTGACCAGGCGTGCCTGCTCGATGCCGCCGTCGAACATCGCGGCGATGCGTGTGGCACGGTTGGGATCGCCCGGCAGGAGCACAAGCGGGGCGTAGTCGCCGGGCTCGGCGCGCAGATGGATCTGGGGCATCGTGAGCGACTCCACGTCGGGGCGAGATGTGCCCGGCCAGTCTACCCGGGCAACGACCGACGGGCCCGCCGATGGATGCTCCGGATGACACCCGGAGCCTCGTCCGCTAGGGTGCCGCGATGACGGCCATCGAGCATGACCCGGAGGCCACGTCCGTGCCACCGGACCGGATGCACGGTTCGTCGGGCGCCAGCGTGGTGTTCGAACACGTCACCAAGCAGTACGACGTGAGGGCGAAGGGCCCCGGCGCGGTGAACGACCTGTCGATGACCATCGACGCGGGATCGATCTGCGTCCTGGTGGGACCGTCCGGCTGCGGCAAGACGACCAGCCTCAAGATGGTCAATCGACTCATCGAGCCGACCTCGGGACGCATCCTCATCGACGGCCGCGACA
>JBBSOS010000279.1:0-3967 GCA_038259505.1 Candidatus Limnocylindrales bacterium
ATCCGGACGGGTGACCCCGCTCGACGACCTGTCGCTCGAACGCGCGCTAGTGTCCGATGCCCACCTTGCGGCCGCTGGTGTCGACCGCTGGCTCGGACCGATCGCGGCGGCCGACCGAGGTGGTCCGGAGCTCATCCGGACGCTCGAGACGTGGCTGGTCTCGGAGGGCTCCATCGTGGCTTCCGCGCGTGCCCTCGGCGTCGCACCACGGACCGTGAGTTACCGCCTGGAACGGATCGCCCACATCCTGGGGCGGCCCTCCATCGATGCGGGGCTGCGCGAGCGGCTGTCGACGGCGATGTTCGTGCGCCGCCTGCTGCGCCCGGCCCCGGAGCACGGCCTCCGGACTGGCGACCTACCATCGAACCCATGAGCGAGCTCCGACCCTCGGGCCCCGTCCGGCGCCCCGACACCGCCCGCCCCCGGACTGCCGACGCGCACGAGCATGGCGACGGAGCGGTGTCGACCCCAGAAGGCATCGCGCCACCAGGGAGCGTGGAGCCCGTGACCCACGACGAACTGCTGCGCATCCAGCGTCACATGGCGGGTCTGCCGCACCACGCGGGTGCCGAGGTGGCCCAGGATGACGTGCTCGGTGTCCTGATGGTCCGTCAGCGCGGAGCCGGCCCGGCCCTCAACTATGCCGCCATGCCTCGCTGGGAGGCGGCTACCTGGCGGGCGTCCCTGGACCGCGCGGCGGACGCGATGCGCCGCGACGGGTGCTGGCCGTCAGTGCTGCTCGCGGATCGCCTTGACCGGCCGCCGGGCCTCGACCAGGCCATGGGGGCCCTCGGCTGGCGGCGCCTGCAGGGTGAAACGGTGCTCTGGGTCGGCCACGCATCGGTCGTACCGCACCTCGACCGGCGACTGCGCTTCGAGGCGGTCCGGGCTCGCTCCGTGGACGACCATGAGGCACTGGAGCGCCAGATCTTCGGGGTCGACCCCGGACGTGCCGCCGCCCGCCGGATGGAGCTCGCTGCGGCGCTGACCCTGGGCCGACTGCGCGCCTTCGTGGTGCGCTTCGATGATGAGCCCATCGCGGTGGCACGCCTGTCACAGGGCGATGGTGTCGCCGGTATCTACGCGCTGGGGGTCACCGCCGCGCGTCGGCGACAGGGGTATGGCACCCTGCTCACCGCCATCGCCACGCGGGCCGGCATGGCGACGGGCAATCGCATCGTGTGGCTCTCCGTCGAGGACGACAACGACGCGGCCCGACGTGTCTACGAGCGACTCGACTTCCAGGCCGCCTTCCGCTGGTCGAGGTGGTTGGCGCCAGCGGACTAATGAGTGGCAGGTCAGACCGGGGCCGGAGCCTCGATGCTCTCCAGGAGGGGCGCGCCCTCGCCGGCATCCGGCTCGCCGAGCGCAGCCGGCAGGTACGACGACTCAACGTATCGCTCCAGCATCCGGGCCGTCGAGAACGGCCAGATGGTGCTCGCCATGGACCTGCGCATCACCTGCGTCCATCGGCGCGGCAGACCGCTCTTGTCGCGGTCATACCAGCGAGGCACGATGTCGGTCTCGAGCAGCTCGTACAGCGCCTGTGCATCGGCCCAGTCCTGGGCGCCCTCGTCGGGGTCCATCTCCCGGCCGCCGATGGCCCAGCCGTTGTCGCCCGTCCAGCCCTCGTCCCACCAGCCATCCAGCACCGAGCAGTTGACGACGCCGTTCATGGCCGCCTTCATGCCGCTCGTGCCGGATGCCTCCAGCGGTCGTCGCGGGTTGTTGAGCCAGATGTCGACTCCCTGGACGAGGTACCGACCGACGCGGATGTCGTAGTCCTCGAGGATGAACACGCGGCCCTTCAAGCGCTTCGAGCGGCTGCGGCTGAAGATGTCCTGGATGACCCGCTGGCCGGGTCGGTCGGCGGGATGCGCCTTGCCGGCGAACACGACCTGGACGGGACGCTCCCCATCCCACAGCAGGCGGGCGAGCCGCTCCTCGTCGCTGAACAGGAGCGCCGCCCGCTTGTACGTCGCGAACCGGCGCGCGAACCCGATGGTCAGGATGTTGGGGTCCAGGATCGCCTCGACGTCGTGGAGCTCGCCGGGCGGCTCGCCGTGGCGTGCCAACTGGGTGCGCAATCGACTGCGCGCGAACAGCGCCAGCTCCAGCTTCTGCTCCATGTGGGCCTCCCACAGGCGTTCGTCCGAGACGCGTGGCAGCCGCTCCCAGAAGCGGTCCTTCGGTCGCTCGTCATCCATCCGGTCCAGGTCCGCTCCAAGTCCTGCATAGAGCGCCCGGATCGGGCCGCCCAGCCAGGTGCCCGGGTGGACGCCATTGGTGATGCCCAGGATGGGTCGACGGAGGATGCGCTCCCAGGTGGCGTTGGCGGTCTCGGCATGCAGTTGGCTGACGGCGTTGGCGCGCACGGACAGTCGGAGCGAGAAGGCGGTCATGTCGAACTGGCCGGGGTCGTCATCGACGCCCCGGCCGAGCTCCAGGATGCGCTCCATCTGGACCCCCGAGTCGGCCACCATGGGCGCTGCGATGCTCCGGACCAGGTCCGCGTCGAAGCGCTCGTTGCCGGCCGACACCGGGGTGTGGATGGTGAACACGGAGCGCTCCCGGACCTGCTCCAGGGCTGCCTCGAAGGGGATGCCGGCCGCGACCAGCTCGCGGGTACGCTCGACGAGCAGGAAGGCCGAGTGGCCCTCGTTGAGATGCCACGCGACGGGCCGGATGCCCAGCGCCCGGAGCGCCTTGACACCGCCCACGCCGAGCACCAACTCCTGGTGCAGGCGCATCTCCCGGCCGCGGACGTACAGCGTGTGGGTGATGGGCCGGTCCGATTCATCGTTCAGCGGGGTGTCGGTGTCCAGCAGCAGCAGCGGCACCCGACCGACCTGGACCTTCCAGACCGCGACCTGGACCGTTCGACCGGGGAGTCGCACCGAGACCGCGAGCGGGTCACCGACCTCGTCCGCGACGCGCTGCAAGGGCAGATGGGACACGTCGAGGTCCGGATATGCGTGCTCCTGGTGACCGTCGGCGTCGATGGACTGTCGGAAGTAGCCGTGGCGATAGAACAGGCCCACCGCCACGAACGGCAGGGCCAGGTCGGAGGCCGCCTTGCAATGATCGCCGGCGAGCACGCCCAGACCGCCGGAGTAGATGCCGAGGGACTCGTGCAGTCCGAACTCGGCACAGAAATAGGCGATCGGCCCGTCCAGCGCCCCCCGGTGATCGCGCTCGTACCAACTATCCGTGCCATTGGCGCGGTAGGCGTCGTAGGCGGCGAGCAGGGTGCGGTACTGGACCATGAAGTCGGTGTCATCGAGCAGCGTCGACCAGTCACGACGAGCCTGGAGGACCGCGACCGGGCTCCGGAACCGGCGCCATGCGCCACGGTCGATCCGGCTGAACAGGGCGCGCGTCTGGGGATGCCATGACCAGTACAGGTCGTACGCGATGCGTTCCAGGCCGTGGAGCTGGGCCGGCAGGCGCAGGGTCCTGACGGGCAGCGTGGGGATGGTCGGGGAGTGCGCCACGATGCGGCATGCTACATCACCCGCCATCGGTGAACCGGTTCAGCTGCCGTGCGGTACCGCCGCCCGCGTACCATCAACGGGATGCGTATCGCGATGCTCGCCTCGGAATGTGAACCGTTCGCGAAGACCGGCGGGTTGGCCGACGTCGTCGACGCATTGGCGCGCGCGCTGGGTGTCCGGGGCCACGAGGTGGATGTCTACCTGCCGCGGTACCGGGGACTCACGCCGCCGAGCGATGCCGACGCCCTCAGGCTCCAGGTGCCCATCGGCAGCGACCCGGGCCTGAGGTCACCGGATGACATCGAGCGGGTGCCCGTCGTGCTCCTGAGCGGGCAGGCCAACGGCTACCGCCTGCGCCTGGTCGAGCATGACCCGAGCTTCGGGCGCGAGGGGCTCTATGGCGATGCCTCCGGCGACTCCGTCGACAACGCCGCGCGCTTCACGCTCCTCGGTCGCGCCGCGCTGGAGACGAT
>JBBSOS010000280.1:0-3967 GCA_038259505.1 Candidatus Limnocylindrales bacterium
CGCGTCATCGCCATCGGTGACGACGTGCGGACCGAGGTGGTCCGCGGTGGGACGATCCAGGCCAGGGCGGGCGTGGCGATCCCTGCCCTCCGGTGGTCGGCGCCGGCCCTGACGGCCAGGGACCGGCTCGACATCCCAAGGGCGATCACCATCGGCGCCAGCTACGTCGGCCAGTCATTCGTAAGGAGCGCAGCCGATGTCGTCGAGCTCCGGAGGCTGCTCGGTCCGGGCGGGCCGTCGATCGTGGCCAAGATCGAGACGCGGCCCGCAGTGGAGTCGTTCGACGCCATCCTCGAAGTGGCTGATGCGGTGATGATCGCCCGGGGGGACCTCGGCGTGGAGATGCCCTATGAGCAGGTACCGCTCATCCAGAAGCAACTCGTCCGGCGTGCCCTGGATCGTGGCCTACCGTCGATCGTCGCCACCCAGATGCTGGAGTCGATGGTCGGCGCGCCCCGACCGACGCGTGCCGAGGCGAGCGACGTGGCGAACGCCGTGTTCGACGGCGCGGACGCGGTCATGTTGAGTGGCGAGACCGCCATCGGTGCGTACCCGACACAGGCTGCCGAGGCGGCCGCTCGCATCGCACACCTGTGTGAGACGGAGGGCGCCGCGTACCTGCCGGACGGGATGAGCCGACCCGAACGCACCGGCACGTGGGCGATCGCTTCCGCGGCGGTCGCGGTGGCCTCGGCGCACGCCGGTATCGAGGCCATCGGCTGCTACACCCGGACCGGTCGCACGGCGCGCCTCCTGTCCTCACTGCGGCCACGCGTGCCCATCATCGCGTTCTCGCCGGATCCGGACGTGGTCACCCGGCTCGCGCTCGTCCACGGCGTGGTGCCGCGCCCGTGCGCGATGCTGCCGGTGTCCGGGCGGCTGCAGGAACTCGATCGACTGATCGTCGAAGCGGGGCTCCTTGCCCATGGCGTGACGGTCGTGCTGGTCAGTTCGATGGCCACTCCGGGATCGGCACCGGACCTCCTTGGCGTCCAGCGCATCGGCGATCCCGGCGCGAGCGACGACTCAGAGGCGTGACGCTATCGCGTCTTCCCACCAGTCCAGGACCCGCGTCCCGGACAAGGTGAGCCATTTCGATGGCTCCCCTGGCGGCACATCGACCTCGAACCACACTCGACCCGGATGGCGTCGAGCCTGGAGCCAGGTGCCGTCCGGTTGCCGTTGCGAGTGGATCGCCTCGATCGCGTCCGCCATCCGCGGGTCGGGCGGTGTGCCATCGAGGAGGGATGCGGCGCGGAAGTGGTCGGCGGCATTCAGGACGCTGTAGAACCAGCGGCACGGATAGGCGAAGCGCGTCACCCACGGCGCGACCACCTCGCCGGTCGACAGGCGACGCATGAGCCCTCGCTCGAGCAGGTATTCCTCGCCAGCGTGCCGAGCGGCGCGCGTCGCGTGAGTCGCGTCCGTACCGCCCATCGCCGCCTCATGAGCGAGCAGGCCCTTGATGGAGTTGAGCGTGGAGTGGAACGACGACCTGGTCGAACCTTCGACCCACTCGCAGTTCCAGCCGCCGTCCGCCATCCGGTGCTCCACGAACCACGCGGTGATGCCTTCGACGTCGGCGCCGAGCCAGACGCCGTTGGCAAGTGTCCAGGCGTTGATGCAGCAGTCGACCTCGCCGCCCCAATACGGCAGGTCGTCGTACTCCCAGCGGCTGTTGGCCGCGAGCCGCTCGGCAGTGTCGGTGAGCACGGACGCATCGACCCCCCACTCGCGGAGCGAGTTCAGGGACCATGTCGTCGCCGTCCAGGGCTGACCTCCGTCCTCCCCGGCCTCAGGCGCCTCGAAGTCATGGTCACCGGGGAAGAAGGCGCCGCCTGCCCACTGACCGTCGACATCCTGCAGGGCGAGCAGCCGCGCAGCGACTCCCTCGGTCGTGACGCGAGCGCGGGTCGCCTGCCATGTCTCCGCCGGGGCGCGGAGCAGGTCCCGTTCGACCTGCCAGCGGAGCGCCGGGTCGGAGTCGAGCAGCCAGTCGGTCAGCGCAGGGTCCACGGTCCACTCGAGGGTACATCGACCGGTTGGCCGGGCGCACGCTCGTGCAGCGTGCCCGGGGCCATCGGAGACGCCTCGCTGGCCGGCCTGGGGCCATGCTGGGAACCTACGCGGGGATGGTGCCTGTTGCCGTTGCTGCCGGCGCGACCAAGTCGGTGCTGATGATACCGACCGGTCCGGCCAGATCGGTCGTGATCGGGATCGGACATGCGGATGAGTCCATTCGAGACGGCGTTCATGGAACCCAACCCATCGCGGAGGAGGGTGCGTCGGAGTCCGATCTCCTCCACGGTCCCTTCCACGCCGGACGTGCCGACCTTGATCCAGTCACCCTTGAAGAACGGACCCTCGACGAGGACGAGGAAACCCATCACGTAGTCCAGGCCCACGTCCTGCGAACGTGATGGCGACGACCAGGAGCACGAGCCCAGCGAGGATGGACCAGCGGTCGAACACGACCAGGACCAGGGCGGCGAGCAGCATCATCACGGCGAGGCGCAACAGCTTCCTCAGCAGGTCCTGGATCGTCGCGACGCGCTTCTCCACCTCATCGCTCGAAGCCGTATCCGACGGGAGGTGGGCCGCCTGCGCATGGAGGACGCTGGGGACGATGCGCGCGATGGCGCGGATCCCGACCCGATAGAGGAACAGCAGGACGAGCCCGCCGATGACCAGCGACAGGCCCCGCGCGGGGACCCAGCGGAAGGTGTCGTTGAAGTCCATGTTGGCGAGGCGAGGGTGACGTGCTCGATCCAGAGATGGTTGGGCAGGATCATGGTTCGTCCGCTATGTCGGGCGCCCGCGGTGGCCCGACGCCATAGACTCACGACAGATGACGGCGCGCGCCGCGCTATACAGGCCGTGCCATGAGGCGGGACGGATCGACAAGGACGACGAATGCATCGAGTATTGGTGGCACTGTCCCCGGCGGGAGCCATGGCCATTCCCAGTGTGGTTGCCGCGCAGAGCCAGAGCCCGTGCGTGACTCCGCCTGACATGGCGTCCGCTCTGGCAACCGCCGATCCATCCATATGCCCTGATGCGATCGCAGGCTCCCGGGCACCGATCCGCCCCGGCGAGATCATCTTCGGCGCGAGCGTGGACGCACAGACGGGCGAGGTGACCGACCCGGGCGGACCATTCGTCGCGGGGACACCGGTCGCGTTCGTGGCGTGGCTCGATCCAGCCCTTACCTTCCCGACTGTTCACTTCATCGGGACCCTTGACGCCGTGCCCTGGTTCGACATCCCGACGCCCGTTGACACAGGAGTCAACGGGACCACTGCCCTCAACCAAGGAGGTCGGCGAGCTCCCCGCGCGGGCCGTGGCGTGGCCGGGGCCGCTCCGGCTGCAGATCTTTGACGCGAACCGGACCCAGCTCGCGCAGGGCATCCTGGTCCTCGTCGCACCGTAGGTGGCCCGGATCCGACGTACGCGGATATCATCGCCGTCCGTGCCGGGTATCCGGATCCTGCGGCCGCGCGGTGGCGCCCGGTCCCGCATGACGTCGGCTCCGTGCTGGGTCGTCACGATGGGTCGCAGGTATCCGGTCTCGCGCCGCTGACACGTGAGTCGTCTCAGGCTCCGCCGTCGGCATGTCTTGCCAGCAGCACAGGGACCGATCCAGCGTCACGATGTCCGCGGGCGGTACGACTCCGGCGAGCGAACGGAAGTCACCGAACACGTGCGTGATGCCATGGGCATGGCCCTGGCCTTGCGCTTCCTCGCGGCTTGCCGCGATGCTGGCCTCCGACGCCTCGACCTCGATCGCGGCCGATGCCCCGGCACGAAGCAGTTCGTGCTGGACCGCCCCGATGCCGCCCCCGATATCGAGGTGGGTCACGCCTTCGATACCCTCGGCACGCAGGGCATCCACCAGTGCTCGCATGGTCGGGTCCGGGCCGGAACACCGATAGGTTGCCAGCTTGCCGGCTGCGTAGGCTGCATCGAA
>JBBSOS010000281.1:0-3965 GCA_038259505.1 Candidatus Limnocylindrales bacterium
CGATCAGCCAGGCGACCCGGCGGGTGATGACCTCCGTCTTGCCGGTGCCCGGGCCGGCGATCACCAGCAGCGGACCGTTCCGGTGGGTGACGGCCCGACGCTGGTCACGATCGAGACCGCGCAGCAGGGCCTGCACCGACCCCAGGGACACGGGAGCCCCGATCGCGGACGCGAGCGGCTTGACGGGACGCGAGGGAGCGGCAGCGGGTCGTTCAGCGATCATGCCCGGATGCTGGGGCCCGGTCGTGCCAGCTACCGTGTCACGCGCTATCCGGCGACCGACACTCCGGCCTGGCGCAGCGCCTCCGCCTCCTCCGCCGACAGCGCGGCCTCGCATCGACCCGCCACGATGGTGCGCAGATAGACCCGGGTCGCCTGCCGCGAGTGCAGGCTGGTCAGCACCACGCCGTTCTCGTCAGCGTCCAAGAGCGCCAGCGCGAAGCTCTGGTTGCCGCCGGTATCCTCGAATGGGTTGTAGCGGACCAGGCCCACACGCTGGACCGAGTGACGGGCCGCGGACTCCATGGCCCGGACCCGAGCGCCCTGCGCGAGCAGTTCGTCGGCGACACCGTCGAGACGCTGCATCTGCGAGGCGAGCAACTGGTCGAGGATGGGATCGTCGGCGGTCCAGGGCGCCGGAGCCGCGGGCGTTGCGGGCCGGGACCGTGACCACGCGACGATGAGCGCGGCGACGGCCATGACCAGGGCGGCCACGGCCAGCAGGCCGGACGCGGACTGGAGCGCGTCAAACATGGGGCTGCATCGGTCGGGTCACCATCGGTGTCGCGGATCGGGCTCGGGTCGGCCGGACGATCGTACCTTGGCACGATGCTATCCTTCGCGGCCGTGGGGCAGATCAGCGGCGATCAGGATGTCCCGTCGAACCACCGGAGGATGATCGGCTCGTGGCCAAGCGCACCAGGGGCGTGACGCCCACCTCGGCATATCGGCCGGGACAGGCGCCCGTGAAGCGAAGCCTCGCTTCGACCGGATCCCCACGCCCTGGCTCCCAGCCCCCGGCGGCCATCCCCGGCGCCGCACCGCGTCCCAGCGACCTGGACGCAGCCCTCGTCATCGCGGATACCGCCGCGGTCGCGACGGCCGCCCCGGTCGAAACGGCAGTCCGGCCAGGTGCCGTCGCGAGTCATCAGCGTGGTCACGTCAAGGTCAAGCCCGGCAGCGCCCTCGCGGCGCGCGCGGCGCAGGAATACGTGTACGTCGGTGAGGACCTGCGCCACATCGTCATCGTGGCCGCGGTGCTGTTCGTGACCCTCATCGTGCTCTGGCTGCTCCTCGTGGTCGCCAACGTGTTCGGCATCTACTAGCACCGGCGAACGCGCCGATCGGGACGCCGCTCATGGGATGGTGCGTCGCTTCCGTGGCTGCCCAGCCTCCCGTTCGCTCCGAAGCCGGTCCAGCCGTTCCCCGATCAGGCGTTCCATGCCCTGGTCGCTGGGCGCGTAGTAGCGCTTCCCGATGAGCGCGTCCGGCAGGTACTGCTGGTCCACGTCATGCCCCTCGTAGTCGTGCGGGAACCGATATCCGACGCCGATGCCATGTGACTTCATCCGGGGGTGGCTCGCCGGCAGCAGATGCGGTGGGACCGGCTGGGAGCCGAGCCGGTTCACGTCATCGAGCGCCGCGAAGTAGGCGCGGCCGACCGCGTCCGACTTGGGAGCCGACGTGACATACGCGGTGGCCTGGGCGAGCGAGTACTGTGCTTCGGGCAGGCCGATGAGCTCAAGCGCCGCTGCCGCCGCGGTCGCGACCTGGAGCGCCCGCGGGTCAGCGTTGCCGACGTCCTCACTGGCACAGATGACGATCCGGCGGGCGATGAACCGGGGATCCTCCCCTGCCGCGACCATCGTGGCCAGCCAGTAGAGGGCCGCATCGACATCGTTGCCGCGCATGCTCTTGATGAACGCCGACACCGTGCCGTAGTGCCCGTCACCGGTCCGGTCATACGCCAGGATGCGCTGCTGTGCGGCGGCCTCGATGCCTTCGAGGTCGATGACCTGGGGCGCGGTTGGTACATCCTGGGATGGATCACGGTCCTCCAGCACACCGACCGGAGCCTCCAGCATGGCGGCCGCGGCCTCCAGCACGTTGAGCGCGGCGCGTGCATCCCCGGCGCTGATGGCCACCAGATGCTCGCGCGCCTCGGTCGACAGCGACACGGCCCCGGCGAGACCTCGCCGATCACCCAGGGCCCGGTCCACCAGGCGTGCCAGGGTCTCGTCGGCGAGCGGCTCCAGGCGGAACACCCGGGCACGTGACAGCAACGCGGAGTTGACCGAGAAGTATGGATTCTCGGTGGTCGCACCGATGAGCGTGAGGGTGCCGTCCTCGACCTGCGGCAGCAATGCGTCCTGCTGCGCCTTGTTGAAGCGATGGATCTCGTCCACGAACAGGACGGTCGCCCGTCCACCCCGGTCGATCCAGTCGCGGGCGCGCGCGATCACCGCACGCAGGTCGGCGACGCCGCTCATGACCGCCGACAGGGTCACGAACGGGGCATCGACCCGATCCGCCATGAGCCGGGCCAGGGTCGTCTTGCCGACTCCCGGTGGGCCCCACAGGATCATCGACACCAGCGTCCCCTGGTCGAGCATCCTGCGGATGGCGCCCCGGTCGCCGATGAGCGCCTCCTGCCCCAGCACCTCGTCGAGGACCTCGGGCCGCATGCGAGCGGCCAGCGGCGCATGTGCGGACGCCGGGCCTGGCACGCCCAGGGGGATGGCGCCGCTATCGGTGACCGACGAGCGTCGCGATGGCATCTGCCGAGTGTATCCCCAGCGCGGTGTCCGGCGGCCATCCCGGGTACCATCGGGAGGCGTCATGGCGGAGGCGGTCATGTGCGCACCCACCCACCCCGGAACCACCCGGATAGGAGTCCCGACGTGTCCGACACGACCAACCTGCGCATCCCCGGTCCGACCACCCTGCCGGCATCGGTGCGTGAGGCTGGTTCGCGCCAGATGGTCAATCACCGCGGCCCCGAGTTCAAGGCGCTGCTGGGTCGCGTGACAGCCGGCATGCAGCGGGGCTTCCGGACGTCGAATGACGTGCTGCTGCTGACCGCATCGGGGACCGGCGGCCTGGAGGCCATCGTCGTCAACTTCCTGTCCCCCGGGGACCAGGTCCTGTCGGTGAGCATCGGCGTCTTCGGCGACCGGCTTGCCTCGATCGCCACGCGCTACGGCGTCATCGTCAGCACGTACGCCGTCGAATGGGGCAAGGCGGCGGAGCCGGCCACCGTCGGCGACCACCTGCGGGCACTGGCCGCGGCTGGGACGCGTGCGAAGGCCGTGCTGGTGACCCACAACGAGACCTCGACGGGTGTCACCAACCCGCTGGCCGAGATCGCGGCCACCATCCACACGGTGGCACCCGACGCGCTCCTCATCGTGGACGGCATCAGTGGCATGGGCGCCGTCCCGTTCGAGACCGATGGCTGGGGCCTCGATGTCGTCGCCACCGGCTCCCAGAAGAGCTGGATGGTGCCCCCCGGCATGGCCATGGTGAGCGTCTCGGAGCGGGCCTGGGCCGCCAACCAGACAGCCTCCATCCCACGCTTCTACTTCGACCTCCAGCGGGCGCGGGATGCCGCAGCCAAGGGCGAGACGCCCTGGACCCCAGCGGTCGGCATCGCGTTCGCCCTCGATGCGGCACTGGAGCTGATCGAGGCCGAGGGGTACGAGGCCATCTTCGCGCGCCACGCAGCGATCGCGGCGGCGACGCGCGCTGGGCTGGAGGCCATGGGCTTCCGGCTGTTCGCCGATCCGGCGCATGCTTCCAACACGGTCACCTCGGCCCATGTGCCCGATGGTGTCGAGTGGTCGAACGTGAGCAAGGAGTTGCGCGCCCGGGGTCTCGTGCTCGCAGGCGGCCAGGGGTCCCTGACGGGCAGGATCTTCCGGGTGGGCCACCTCGGCGACGTCCACCTTGACGACATCTACCGGGCG
>JBBSOS010000282.1:0-3952 GCA_038259505.1 Candidatus Limnocylindrales bacterium
GCGGACTAGACTCCACCAATGTCCTGGTTGTTTCGGCGCTCAGCCGCCATGCCCACCGAGGCGGATGCCCTCCCCGGTCGGTCCACGCCCATCCCCGTCACCACCGATCACGATGTCACCGGCGCGCGCCTGACGCCACCCTGGCCGGACGACACGCAGACGGCGGTCTTCGGACTCGGCTGCTTCTGGGGTGCCGAGAAGGCATTCTGGACGCTGCCGGGCGTCGTCTCGACCGCAGTCGGATATGCCGGCGGCTTCACGCCCAACTCCACCTACGAGGAGGTCTGCACGGGCAGGACCGGACACGCTGAGGTGGTGCTCGTGGCGTTCGACCCCGAGCGCATCTCGTTCGCCGAGCTGCTGCGGACGTTCTGGGAGCATCACGACCCCACCCAGGGCATGCGCCAGGGCAACGACACCGGCTCCCAGTACCGCTCCGCCATCTACGTCGCCGACGACGTGCAGCGCGCCGTCGCGGAGGCGTCGCGCGACGCCTACCAGGCCGAACTCACCGCGGCCGGCTACGGCACCATCACGACCGAGATCGCTCCCGCCGGCCCGTTCTACTACGCCGAGGCCTACCACCAGCAGTACCTGAGCAAGAACCCCAACGGCTACTGTCCCGACCACGGCACGGGGGTCGCATGCCCAGCCGGGCTGATCATCAACCACGGTGCCACGCCGGTCATCGACTTCGCCCCGAACTGACCGGTCACCGGCGTGCAGCACGCAGTCGCGCCGCATGGGTACGGCCGCAAGTCAAGGTGGTCGTGCGGAACCGATGACACGTAGCAGCGGCTGATGGCACGGCACATCGTTCGAGCACGCTTGGATCGATGCGTACCATGAAGCCCCGGTCGGGTACAGTTTGCACCTCGATCCACGGGCCAGGTCACGAGGGCATCGATACTGCTCGCACCGAGCCCGACCCTCTGCGACCGCCCGTGCTGGAGGTGCAGCAGTGTCAACCGTCTTCGACGCTGCGGGTGGTGTCGCCGGCCTGATGGCTCTCGCTCGTGCCTGGCATGCGCGCTGCCTGGCGGATCCCGTGATGGCCCATCCGTTCTCGCATCCGGACCAACATCCGCAGCACCTGGAGCGACTCGCCGCCTACTGGGCCGAAGCGCTCGGTGGTCCGACCAGCTATTCCGACCCGATGGGCGACGAGACCCAGGTGCTGCGGCTGCACGCGGGAAATGGCGAGCACGGTGAGATGGATGTTCGAGCCGTTGCGTGCTTCGACAGCGCTCTCACCGATGTCGGCATCGCCCAGGATCCGCTGCGGACGGTCCTGCACGACTATTTCGAATGGGCCACAGGCCGTATGGCCGGCTATCCGGGCTCGCCAGAGGACGTACCGAACGGACTGTCCATTCCCAAGTGGTCGTGGAACGGGCTCGCGGACGAGTGAGCGCGAGGCTGGCGGCCGACACGTGCCGGGGCAGGCCGTCACCACGCGGCCGCTCGTCAGTGCCATCGACCCCGCGGCAAAGGTCAGGGGCGGAGAACGCCCGGTGACGGTCTAGTCTGGGTTCCGACGGGCGGACCAGACCCGAGCCGGAGGCCACCAGTGGCGACCATCGATACCCTCGAATATCCTGACGCCCGGGCACAGACCGACTCGGAGCATCTT
Organism: Candidatus Limnocylindrales bacterium; assembly: GCA_038259505.1. GTDB lineage: Bacteria > Chloroflexota > Limnocylindria > Limnocylindrales > CSP1-4 > JAFMJV01. The sequence continues at coordinate 1,634 of JBBSOS010000282.1, forward strand.
CGGGCGCGGGCGCTCCAGACGCTGCGCCTCTTGGGCGCTAGGGAGATCGCGGCGTTCCTCGAGTTCGGCGGCTCCGACCGTCTGCTCGTCGCCAGCAACCTGGGTGTCCACGAGTTCTCCTACCGACCTGCTCCCGAGGACCCGGTCGAGTCGACCGTGGGCCACGTCTTGACCCGCTGGCCGAACGTCAAGGGTGTCGAGGTGGCGCTCCGCTTCCCGCGTGCCGACAGTCCCCGGTACGGCGTCCACGTGAGCGTCCGCGAACCTGGCTTCCAGGCGACCGCGAGCGTGGCCACGGACGTGAACGTGCCGCTCATCGACTTCGGCAGCGCCTGCGTGGCAGAGATCGAGCGGTACGCGACCCGCTGACATCGCCGGTCGTCACATGCTGGCCCGCTCTCAGGCGCCCATGGATCTCCATTTGACGCACGGGCCACGAGGGCGGACCATCATAGGATGGAGTCCCGCGATGACCCACCCGACCCGCATGCCGTCGCCCGTGAACGACACGAGGCCAGGCGCCGCCGTGGGATGCAGGTGACGGGGCGCTCGACCAAGACGGTGCTCCCGGACGTGATCGCACGACGCGCCCGCGAAGCCGATGCCCGGCTCAGGGAGGTTCGGCCACCACCCGAGGACTGACCACCCAAGGACTGACTCGCGCGCGTGCCGAGCACGTCACGCGCGATCCGCTACTTCTCAGCGACCTCTGCGGCCTGCCGCGCGGCGATCCGCGCCCGCACCTCGGGCCGCCTCAGGGGCGGTATCGTGGCCGGCGGCTGCCTGCGTGGGGGCAACGAGGCGAGCAGGCGCCTGGTCGACGCCGCGACCGCGGTCACAGCCAGCTCGAACGGGCCCCGATTGGCGTCTGTCGGCGCCCGGATACCGCTGACCTTGCGCACGTACTGGCGCGCGGCAGCCTCGATCTCCTCGGTAGTCGCCGCGGGCTCCAGGCCCCGAAGCTCGGTGATATTTCGGCACATGCCGACAGCATACGGCCACGTGTCGACGTGCTCACTCGCCGGTGGTCAGGACCGGCAGCCGGCGGAGGTCGGCCCCTCGATGACGAACCAAACCGGGAGAGACCTGTCCCAGGAGCGCTGCCAGACGCGCCGTCGCCTCCGGCCGGATCGCGTACCAGATCCATGAGCCACGGCGCTCCGACACGACCCATCCGGTCTCACCCAACACCTTGAGGTGGTGCGACACGGTCGGCTGTCCGACGTTGCAGCAGGAGGTGAAGTCGCAGGCGCACACCTCGCCCGCGACACTCAACTGACGCAGGATCGCCAGGCGCGTCGGGTCCGCAGCGCCCTGCAGCAGGCGCACGTCGGGATCGGTCTGCCGTTTCACTCCGACGATGGTATTGACAAGTACTGATATCGTCAAGTATCAATATGACCACGGCCGACCAGATGCCGTCGAATGGCCAGCCGTCTACCAGCCGCGACAGCGATCCCAGTAGGAGGATCCAGTGATCCCACCAGAGTTCATCCGGGCCGTGGAAGAGGACCGGGGCCGCGAGCGACGCAGTCGTGGCATGCAACGTCTCGCGTCGTGCGCTCATGCATGCCGTACGGCGCGTGGTGCCATCATCGGGTGGCTCGGGCGCGTCACGCGTCGATCCAGCCAGCCCAGCTGACAAGGAGGTCATGCGATGTCCATGGAGTCCGTGCATACCGTCGTTCGAGATCGATACGCGTCCGCAGCGCTGGCCGCTGCGCAGGGGGTCGCCTGCTGCAACGACCAGGAGCCCATCGGCTCGTCGCTGTACACCGCGCTGGAACGCGACGAGCTGCCGGATGCGGCCGTGCTCGCATCCCTCGGCTGCGGCAACCCCATCGCGGTGGCCGACCTGCAACCGGGTGACCGCGTCCTCGACCTCGGCTCTGGCGGTGGCATCGATGTGCTGCTGTCGGCGCGTCGGGTCGGACCGACCGGGCGCGCCTTCGGCCTCGACATGACCGATGAGATGCTGGCGCTGGCCCAGCAGAACGCGGTCGATGCCGGGGCGACGAACGTGGAGTTCCTCAAGGGCCACATCGAGGCGATCCCCCTGCCCGCAGCTTCGGTCGATGTGGTCATCAGCAACTGCGTGGTCAACCTCGCCGCCGACAAGGCGGCCGTGTTCCGGGAGATCGCGCGCGTCCTGCGACCGGGTGGTCGCATCGGCATCACGGACATCGTCGCGGAGGACCACCTGAGCGTCCAGGATCGAGCCGACCGGGGATCGCTGACCAGCTGCATCGCCGGAGCCCTGTCGATGTCGGAGTTCCGTGCTGGGCTCGAGGCTGTCGGCCTCGCCGATATCCGGCTCAC
>JBBSOS010000283.1:0-3940 GCA_038259505.1 Candidatus Limnocylindrales bacterium
GAGCCTGCCCACATGCCATGCCAGATGTCATGGGGTTCCACCTGTCGGGCATACCACCGGGCGCGGTCGCGGGGCCTGATGGGGAACTGCCGGAAGCGGTGGCTGACCGGGATGGCATCGAGCAGCCTGTCGAAGCGTTCGCCCAGCCGCCGCCGGGTGCGTCGGACCACATGGCGGACCCGTCGGAGCGCAGCCCGTGCCAGTCGGTCGATCCGGGCGACGGTCCCGGACGCTGCCCGACCGACCGGTCTCCCGGACGACTCGCTCGGGCCGTCATCCGGCTCGGTTGCCTGGGGAGCCGCACTCCCCGGTGGAGCTGAACGCGCACCTGGACCGGAACGTCCGGGATCAGCGTGCGACTCATGCGCTCGGCGGCTGGCTGCCGCCTGACGGGCATTGGACGCGCTGAGTGGCAGCCGGACGATGCGGTAGCCATCCAGCAGCTCCTCGGCTGGCAGTTCCGGCAGGTAGCGGGAGTAGATGGTGACCGTGTCGCCGCGAGCCGCGAGCGACCGGGCGATGCGTTGGGCGCGGGAGTCGAATTCGCTGGTGCCCTGCGACAGGATCGCGATCCGGGCTGTCCGACGGCGTTCGGCCCCGCTCTCCGGCGCACCCGCCAGGGATGGCGAGGCCTCCGGCGGCTTGACGATGGCGGTCATCGGCCTGTCGACAGCAGCCGGGCGTAGACCGAGTCGAGCACCTCGAACTGTTGCTCCCAGTTGTAGCGGTCGTGGGCTGCGGCCAGGCCCCGATCGCCCATGGCGCGGATGCCTGCCTGCCCGCCAGCAAGCGCACGCCTGATGGCGGCTGCGATCGACGACGGCGATGTCGGGTCACACAACTCGCCACACCCGGTCTCGCGTACCACGGAGGTGAGACCCGGCAGCTCGGCAGCCACGACCGGGACGCCCGCGGCCAGCGCCTCCCACAGCTTCTGGGGGGTCATATATGCGTGGTTCTCGGAGCGTGGCTGGATGGCCATGACCATCACGTCCGCGGAGGCGGTCCAGCCGAGCAGCTCGGTGGGCGGCACGGGATCGATGACATGGACCTTGCCCGAATACGGCGCCCGCTGGGACGCGGCGACGTACGGGTCGCGACTCGACTGGTCGCCGTTCTGGTTGCCGAAGCCCATGATGACGAGCACGGCATCGGGCACGTCGAGGATGGCGTCCATCGCCTGCTCGATGCCCCGATCGCCCATCACGCGGCCCTGGTACAGCACGATCGCGGTGTCGATCGGGAGGTCCAGCAACTGGCGGATGCGGTCGGGGCGTGGGTCGGGCGGGTCCCAGCGGTCGGGACAGTTGCGGACCACCGGGATGTCACCCAGGCCGAGGTCGCGCTGCATCATCGCGGCGTACGGCTCGCTGACCTGCAGGACCGCATCGGCCCGGAGCGCCCATCGACGCTCGAACCAGGCGAGGATGCGGCGCTGCCAGCCGGGCATGGAGTCGAACATGCGCGAACGCAGGAACACGTCCCGTGCGTCATACACGGTGTGGCCGCCATGGCGGGCGCGCACCCGATCGAGTGCCGGCAGTGAGCCTGCCCACATGCCGTGCCAGATGTCGTGCGGCTCGACCTGCCGCTCGTACCAGCGGGCACGCTGGATGGGCCGGATCGGGAACTGGCGGAACCGATGCCGGATGAGGGTGCCGGTCGGCAAGTGCCGGATGACCTCCCGGGCGACCCGCCGGCTCCGCGGCACGAAACCCTCGGCGGTTCGGGCGGAGGTGACGCTGTGGGCCATGGCAGCCCCCTGGCCATCGGCGGCGCCCTCACCGCCGGCCGTGCTCCGGGCTCGGGCGGCATCGCGGTCGTCGTCATCCGACAGCGGCAGTCGGACGATGCGATAGCCGTCGAGATGCTCCTCGTGGGGCAGGCCGACGAGGGCCCGGGAATAGATGGTGACCGTGTCGCCCACAGCGGCACATGTCCGGGCGATCCGTTGCGCCCGGGAGTCGAACTCGCTGGTGCCGTGCGACAGGATCGCGATGCGTGCCGGTGGCCGGGTCCGTTCGGTGGTCGCGTCAGGGCCGCCGGTCTCGGCGGGACCGCCGGTCGCGGCCGACTCGGTCACGGAGACGATGCCAGCAGGCGACCGTACACGCCGTCGAGGACCTGTGCCTGGACCTCCCAGTTGTAACGGTCGTGCGCCGCGGCCAGCCCCCGGTCACCCATCGCGCGGACCGCATCCGGTCCACCATCGAGGATGCGACCGATGGCACTCGCGATCGAGGCCGGCGACGTTGGGTCGCACACCTCGCCGCAGCCGGTCTCCCGGACCACGGACGCCATGCCCGGCATATCCGAAGCCACCACGGGCACGCCCGCGGCCATCGCCTCCCACAGCTTCTGGGGCGTGGTGTGCTGGTGGTTGTCAGAGTTCGGCTGGATGGCCATGACCATGACATCCGACGATGCCGTCCAGATGAGCAGCTCCTGGGGCGGTACCGGTTCCAGGAAGAACACCTTGCCGGCATAGGTGGGACCGGCCACCAGATCCGCGAAGCGCTCCCGTTTGCCGATGCCCATGAGGACCAGCACCGCGTCCGGCACTTCGAGGATCGCGTCCATCGACTGCTCGATGCCCCGATGGGTGAGCAGATGACCCTGATAGAGCACGATGCGGGTCGTGGCAGGCAGGCCCAGGCGAGCCCGGATGAGGTCCGGGCGCGGTGTCGGCGGCTCCCAGCGGTCGGGACAGTTGCGGATCACGGGTGGCAGCGGGATGTGCAGGTCGTCGGCCAGGATCCGGGCATAGCTGTCGTTGACCGTGATGACGGCATCCGCCGAGCGCGCCCAGCGCGACTCGAACCAGGCCAGCAGTCGATGCTGCCACGGCCGCATGCCGGCGAAGTCACGCGACCGCAGGTACACATCCCGGCTGTCGTAGATGGTCCTGCCCCCGTGCCGCGCGCGGACCCGTTCCAGGGCCGGCAACGACCCCGCCCACATGCCGTGCCAGATGTCGTGCGGCTCGGTGACACTCGCCAGCCGACTGCCCCACGTCCATGGACGCCACGGGAAGCGCGCCATCCGGTGGATGACCGGCTGACCGACGATGGTCCGCTGGATGCGACGCACGATCCGCCGGCCGGTCAGGATGGTGACCTTGACGACCCGCTTGATGGGATCCGTCTCGCGGACAACAGGTTCCCGAACATCGGCTGGCTGGAGCGGCACGCGCACCACCCGATAGCCGTCGATGTGCTCCTCGGCGGGCATGCCCAGCTCCCGACGGGCATAGATGGTGACGGTGTCGCCCCTGGCCACGCACGAGCGGGCGATGCGGTGGGCCCGGGAGTCGAAGCGACCCGAACCAGGCGACACGATACCGATCCGCGCGGGCCGTCTGGGGGCGTCCTCCATCATCTCGATGGTACGCGATGCACGTCAGCGAGCCAGGATCTCGCGGGTCACCGCATCGGCCAGGGACTCGTAGTCGGGCCGGGTCCCGGAGCGCTTGGTGATCACCAGTTGCTCCGGTCGCTCCAGGATGCCCATCTGGCCGCTGTCGATGAGCATCCGGTCCACGGCCCCGAGCGCGCCGGCGAAGGTGGTCCACGTGGGCGTGCCCAGGATGGCGGCCTCGCGATTCATGGTGCCCCCCGCGCTGACGACCACGTCCGCCGCATACACCAACGATGGCCCATCGACCGGGGAGGCCGGCATGACCACGCCCGCAGCACCCCGGAAGGAACGCGCCTGGTCGGGCGTTCGTGGCAGCAGCACCACCTGGGCATCGCCCGCCTGGAGGTACGCGAGGACCTCGGCGAACAGCGTGTTCTCGATGCCTCGGTGATAGAGACTCATGGTGGCCGGGGGCCGGAGCACCGCGATGGGACGGTCCGCATCGAGACCCAGGGTCGCCAGCACGGACAGGTCCGGTTCGAAGTCGGCGAGGGTGACCTGCTCCTTGATGCCCGGGTACGGC
>JBBSOS010000284.1:0-3928 GCA_038259505.1 Candidatus Limnocylindrales bacterium
ATCCGGCAGGGTGACATCCGCCTCGGCAGGGATCACCGGCCCTCACTCGGCCCACGCCAGCGGCGGGACCGAGTGATTACAGACGCAGACTCCTAGGCACATCCCCTGGCGCACGCGAAACGACCGACCCTGGGCAGGGGTCGGTCGTCGCTGTGGTGGGGCCGCGACACCCATCGCGGACGAGGGGACCCGGGTCAGTTGCCCTTGGGCATCGCAGCCACGGACCGGATCGACGTGGCGGCTGGCTGCTGGCGCACCGCGAGGCGGCGCATCCGCAGCGCGAGGTAGTACTCCATGACCTGCCGGACCTGCGCCTCGCTGAGCATGTCATCGGCGCGGAGCGCGTACTCGACGCGCGCGGTCGGGTGGCTGGTACCGGCAGCCATGACGCCGAAATAGCCGGGGGTGTCGCCCTCGTCACGCAGCTCGCGGAGTCCACGTGCCAGCTTGGTGGCAGTGCCGAGCGACGGCGTCCGGTCCCCGCGAACCAGGCGCGAGATGGTGGAGTGATCCACGCCCGATTGCTGTGCCAGCTGTCGCTGGGACATCTTCTTGGCCTTGAGCTGTGCTCGAAGCCAGTCGTTGAAGGCTCTACCGTTCTGGACGCTCATGGGTCTCCGACTTCAAGGACACTACGCGACGGATGGGCACGATCCGCCGTCGTGACCCGGGCATCGGGGTGACGGCTTCGGCCATCATCGGGGTCACGGGTGGTGCCCGAAATGGGTGAGAGGTACCGGTCGGTCCGGGCCGACCGGTGTAGCGGAGATGGGCGGTCTGGTGGTCAGGGGTGGAGCAACGGGGGGATGGGACGGTGTGCCAGCGCGCACCACCCCGCCGGCGGATGCGAGGCGCCGGGACGGACCCCGTGCGTGGAAGTCAGGCCAGCGTCGTACTCGGTGGCCCCGAGCGTGCGGAGGGGATCCTTGCCCGGCATCCGTCCGAGCGTGGACGATGGCCGATGACGACCAGACCGACCCCGTCGAGGGTGCACGGCCCCGCTTCACGTTCAGCCAGCGAGTGCTCCACGCCTTCCTCGGGGATGATCGCCTGACGACCATCCCCGCCCGGGAGCGGAAGCGCCAGGTCGTGCTGCGCTCCCTCGCATCGACCGACTTCGAGGAGGGTCGCGACTACCCCGAGCGGGACGTGAACATGCGGCTGGCATTGCGACACCGTGATGTCGCGGCACTCCGCCGGTACCTGGTGGACGGCGGCTACCTGGAACGCCACGCCGGCATCTATCGGCGACGGCCGCAGGTCGCCTGGCCCGTCGACGCCGAGCCCGCCGTCGGCGATCAGGCCCGACGCCCGGCCAACCCCGAGGAATACGAATCGCCGATGGTGGGTTCGATGAGACCGTAGTCGCCGTCGCGTCGGCGGTAGAGGACTGCCGTCTGCTCGTTCTCGGCGTTGACGAACACGAAGAAATCGTGTCCGAGCTCCTCCATCCGGGTCACCGCGTCCTCCTCGAACATGGGCTCGATGGCGAATCGCTTGAGCTTGACCACGCGGGGTGCTCGCTCGTCGTGTCGGCTGTCGGCAGGGACGCGATCGGAATCGCTGGCCTCTGCTGCGGTGCGCCGGTCCGCGGCCCGGTCGCGGCGCTCCTTGAGGTCCACGACCTGTCGCTCGAGGCGGTCGATGACCTGATCGGCCGCCGCATGATGGGTCGCCGCCTGGCCCACGGCCCGAACGGGTCGTCCGTCCACGACGAGCAGCACCTCCACGATGGCCGCCTGGCCCTGGTCGCGATGCTGCTCACGCGACAGCTCCACAGATGCCTCGCTTCGATCATCGAGCAGCCGCTCCAGACGCGCCATCTTTCGCTCGATGTACTCGCGGTCCTGGTCGGAGACATCCAGGTGTCGGCCTTTGATGACGGTGCGCATGGGGACCCTCGGTACGGTTGCCCCGATGATACCCGCGACCACCACCGCCGCCCCAGGAACACCGCTACCGCTCACGCGCCAGGGTGAGCGCGGAGACGGCCAGGGCCCCCGCTTCCAGGAGCGCGCTGGCGCAACCCGAGAGCGTGGTGCCGGTGGTCATGACGTCATCGATGAGCACGACCCAGCGACCCCTGACGATCGAGCGTCGGTGCTCGCGCACCCGGAACGCGCCGCCCATGTTCCGGGCACGCTCCAGCCGCCCCAGTGAGTGTTGCGCGACGGTCCGCTGCCGTCGTTCGAGCGCCCCCGCGACGGGCAGGCCCAGGTGGTGGCCGCACGCCCGTGCCAGGTCATCTGCCTGGTCGAACCCGCGCTCGCGCAGTCGCGACCGGTGGACGGGGACTGGCACCAGCAGGTCACCGCCCCGTGAGACGCGTGTCCAGCGCTCGGCCATCGCATCTGCCAGGGGTCGTGCCAGCCGACGTTCGCCGCGGTACTTGAAGGCGTGGATGGCATCCCGCACCGGTCCCGTGAACGACGCACACCACTCGAGTTGGACCAGGCCGACCGGGAGTGGCATCACCAGGCCGATGGGGATCCCCGGCGGCTCCGCGAGGCGCCGCCGGAGGGGCACCGAACACCGATGGCACAGCGGCGTGCCCTCCCGACCACATCCAGCGCACGCTGGCGGGAGCAACAGGTCGAGCAGTGCGGCACGCATGACGACATCATCGTGGTCGTCACATACCGCGCGGTTATCATCCCGGACGATGGGTAGCGAGGATACAGCCGCGTCGCCGGCGACATCCTCGTCCCCGGGCACGCGCCGGGACGGACGGACGCGCCTGCTGGCCTTCATGGCCGCGGTCCTGGGCATGTTGCTGCTGCTCCTCGCCATGAGCGTCTTCCTGACCCAGGCGGGCTGGGGCTTCGACGCGGGGGCCTACCTCGCGGCCGCGCAACGCCTGGCACGGGGCGACCCCATCTATCAGCAGTACTCGCTCGACGGACCCTTCAGCCCGGGCCCGTACGGGCTGTACCTGTACCCGCCGCCGCTCGCGGTCGCGACGCTGCCATTCACGATGCTGTCGTTCCAGGGTGCGACGGTGCTGTGGTACCTGGTGCGCGTGGCGCTGCTGGCGGTCGCCTGCGGTGTGATGCCTGTCCGTCCGACCATCCGCTTGCTGGTGTTCGCGGTCGCGGCGGTGTCCTATCCCGTGCTCAAGGACCTGAACCTGGGCAACGTGAGCGTGTTCGTGACGGCGATCCTGGCATTTGCGTGGCGGGGCCTTGACCGGCCGCTGGGGTCGGTCGCGCTCGCCATCGACATGTACGTCCGGCCCACGCTCGGCCTGCTGCTGGTCTGGTACCTGTTGCGACGGCGATGGTGGCCGGTCATCTGGACCATCGCGTCTGGGCTCGTGATCCTGCTCCTCACCCTGCCCATCGTGGGCGTCCAGGGCTACCTCGACTTCGTGGCCGTGCTCCGCAACCTGACCAACGTGACCGGCCAGGACAACAACCTCGACCTGGGCTCGACCGTGCTGCGCTTCGGGGTCGGGCCTCTGGTGGCGTCGGTGGCGCTGTACGGTGGCTTCATTCTCGGGGTCGGGGCGATGCTCTTCAGCCTGCGCTACGACCGGGAGACGAGCTTCATGGTCACCGTCGGCGCGACGCTCCTGCTCGCGCCACTGCTCTGGGATCACTACCTCGCCGCGCTCATCCTGCCCGCGGCGCTCCTGGCGCAGCGCGGTCGATGGTGGGGCCTCGCGCTCCCGTTGCTCGGCTGGCTCCCGCCGCAACTGCTGCCGCTCCTGGCGGTGGCCGCCACGCTGTTGCCGTTCGCCACGGCTCGTCCCGGACGCCCTGCGGCCGGATCGGGCGCTCCAGTGCCCCAGTCAGCCTGACCGAGCCGTCAGTCTGATCGATCGCCTGCGGGAAGCTCGCGCTGGGGTGCGACGAAGTGGAGCGTGTCGCCCACCGCGATGCCGGAGCGTGACGTCGTGCCCGCACACACCTCCAGGACGCCTGCTGCG